>JAUHYB010000317.1 GCA_030426745.1 bacterium | reverse complement strand
GAACCGCCTCCGGCGGTTCCCACTCCTCGGCCGCTATTCCGGAGGAAGGTGCCTGGCACCGTATTCCTGTCTACGCCTCGGCCAGGCCCTCGCGGATCGCGTAGCGCGCCAGCTCGACGCGGTCGTGGATGTCGAGCTTGCGCATCACCGAGGTCGTGTGGTGCTCGACCGTCTTCACGGAGATGTGCATCGTCCGCGCGATCTCCTTCTTCGACAGGCCGCGCGCCAGGTAGCGCAGGACCTCGACCTCGCGGTTCGTCAGCGAGTTGGTCCGCGTGCCCGTGTCCGAGGACACGTCGCCGTCGTTGCAGACCAGGCGCGAACGCACGTCCTTCGAGAAGTAGGAGCCGCCGCCCGCCACCTCGCGCAGCGCGTCGAAGAGCGTGCTGGGCGGGTCGCCCTTCACGACGTACCCCGACGCGCCGACCTTCAGCGCCTGCTCGATGTAGTGGTCGTGGAAGAAGGCGGACAGGAAGATCACCTTCAGGTCCGGCAGCGAGGTGCGCATCTGCGCGACCGCGCCGAAGCAGATCATCCCCGGCATATCGATGTCCATGACGAGGATGTCGGGCGCGAGCTCGCCGACGACGGCGAGGGCCTCGTCCGCGCTGCCGGCCTCCCCCACGACCTCGAAGGCGTCGTCGCGGTCGAGCATGCCCTTGACCGCGGAGCGCACGAGCTCGTGGTCGTCGACGAGGAGGATCTTCTGCGATTCGGTCATGGCGGGAGCGAGCGGTGGAGCGAGCCGGGCCATCATGCCGCACCGCGGCGGGGTTGCCAAACCGGGGGCGGCGTCGGGGCGCGGGCGCGGGCGCGGAGGGGACGCCGGCGCGGTGACACGCCGGCGCAGTGACATGGCGGCGCGGTGACACGCCGGGGCGGTGACGCGGTGACGCGGTGACACGGGGCGCGGCCGCTCCACGCCTCCCCGCCGGAGCGCGCGCCGCCCGACCGTTGCGCCTGCGCGGAGCTCGACGGCACACTCCACGCCCATGCGCCGCGCGCTCCGCACCGTCCTCGTCCCCCTGCTCGTCGCGTACGTGCTGCTGTGCTCCTGCGTCGCCGCGATGCAGCGCAAGCTGACGTACTTCCCGTCCGAGGCCGTGACGATGACGCCGGCGCAGTACGGCATGCCGTCCGAGGACGTGCGCCTCGCCACCGACGACGGGCTCGCGCTCGCCGCCTGGTGGATCCCCGCCGACGACGCGCGCGGCGCCGTGCTGCTGTGCCACGGCAACGGCGGCAACCGCGCGAACGTGCTGCCGATCGCGCGCGCGCTGCACGAGCGCGACTTCCACGTCCTGGCCTTCGACTACCGCGGCTACGGCGGCAACCCGGGCGCGCCGAGCGAGGACGGCCTGCGCAGCGACGCGCGCGCGGCCTACGACTTCGTCGCGTCGCGCGGCGTCCCCGCGGATCGCGTCCTGGTCTACGGCCACTCGCTGGGCGCGGCGGTTGCCGTCGGACTCGCGGAACAACGCGCGGTCGGCGCGCTCGTGCTGGAGAACGGCTTCCGCTCGCTGACCTCGATCGCGTCCGACCTGTACCCCTGGTTGCCGGTGCGCCTGTTGATCCGCGACACCTGGTCGAGCGCCGACCGCCTGCGCGCGATCCGCGCGCCCGTCTTCGTCGCGCGCGGCGACCGCGACGAGATGATCGGACCGGAGCACGCGCAGGCGCTCGCCGAGGCCGCGGGCACCGAGGTGCACACCTTCGAGGGCGACCACAACACGAGCGCGCTCCTGTCCTTCGGCGCGCTCGCGGCGCTCGACCGCTTCCTGGACCGGCACTTCCCCACCGCGGAGGGGTCGGTGACCGCGCCGGCGGGCGGGCCGCGCGTCGACGGCGATGCGCCCACCGAACGCGGCGAGGGAACGCCCGCCGCGCCGGCCGCGGAGGGCGCCGCCCGATGACGCGCGCGATCGACGCGCGCGGCGTCACGAAGCACTACCGCACGCACCTCGGGCTCCGGCGCGCGCCGGTGTTGCGCGGCGTCGACCTGCAGCTCGCGCGCGGCGGCGTGCTGGGGCTCGTCGGCCCGAACGGCTCGGGCAAGAGCACCCTGCTGCGCCTCCTCGCCGGCGTCGACGGCGCGGACGGCGGCGCGCTGTCCGTGCTGGACGGATCGCCGCTGGACGCCGCGGTGCGCCGGCGCGTCGGGTACCTGCCGGAAGGGTCGCTGTGGCCGGCCGAGCTGTCCGCGCGCGCGTGCCTCGCGCTGTTCGCGTCCATCGGCGGCTCGCCGCGCCGGGAGTCGCGCGCGCGCGCCGACGAGTTGCTGGAGCTCGTCGGTCTGTCGCACGCCGCGACGCGCGCGCTGGGCAAGTACTCGCGCGGCATGTCGCGGCGCTTCGGCCTGGCGCAGGCGTGGCTGGGCGCGCCGGACCTGGTGCTGCTCGACGAGCCGACCGCGGGCCTCGACGCGGAGGGCTTCGGCGCGCTCGACGCGCTGCTGGAGCGCGCGAGCGACGACGGCGCGACGGTCGTGCTGTGCACGCACCTCCTGTCCGACCTGCACGAGCGCTGCGACGCGCTCGCCGTGCTGCTGGACGGCCGCGTCGCCGCGCGCGGGACGCCGGCCGAGGTGCTCGGCGCGCCGGGGCACTGGCAGCTCGAGCTCGAGGGCCTGGACGACGACGCGGTCGCGTCGGTCGAGGCGCGCGTCGCCGAGCTGGGCGGCGCCGTGACGCGCCGCGCGCCCGCGGGGCGCAGCCTGGTCGAGGTCTACCGCGGCGGCCGCGACGCCCGCTGACCGGCGCGCTGTTCTGCGCGGCGCGCCCGCGCGCTAGGCTGCGCGCATGACCGCGACCCGCCGCCGCTTCCTCGCGCTGTTCCCGCTCGCCGCCGCCCTCTCGTTCGTCGCCTGCGTGTCGCCGGACGCGCCGCCGCACGGCGCCGAGGGCGAGGTGTCGCGCGAGCTGCGCGCGCCGCTCGAGCGCTGCTGGCGCGAGACGGTCGCGGCGATCCACGAGCTGGGCGTGCCCGTCCCGCAGGACCAGCGCCCCGACGTGCACCGCGGCGAGATCCGCACCGAGGAGGTGCGCGTCGACCTCCTGTGGCTGGAGGGCGGCGAGCGCACCGAGGCCCGCGTGCTGTTCCACGACCGCGACCCCCTGCGCGCGCGCGTGCGCGGCGAGTCGCTGCTCGACGCGATCGAGGTCCGGCTGACGCGCTAGGCTGGGCGCGATGGACGCGCGACTCGCCTGGCTCCACCTGCGCCGCGGCGCGCGGCCGTGGTTGCTCGTCGCCGTCGCCGCGCTGGTGACGCTGGCGCTGCTGCGCGACGACGGCGCGGAGTCGCTCGCGGCCGGCGGGCGCTGGACGCGACGCGACGTGTGGGCCGCGGGGTTGCTGGTGCTGTGGCCCGCGGCGCTGGTGCGCGCGGCGAGCCTGGCCGCGAGCTGGCGCGACGGCGAACTGGACTGGATCGCGCCGCGCGCGCGGCGGCTGGGCGGCGCGCTCGTCGCGTCGTGGACCGGCGTGGTCGGCGCGGCGCTCGCCGTCGCGCTGTGCGTCGGCGCGGTCGCGGAGCTCGCGGGCGGCGCGCCGCCGGAGGTCGTCGACCGCGGCTGGATCGACGGCGAGCGCGAGGCGCGCGACGACGCGGACAGCTTCGCGTTCACCGTCGCGGCGCCGGCGACGGGCGAAGGCGCGTGGCTGGTCGTCCCCGTCGAGCTGCGCGGGCACCGCGGGCCGGGCGTCGACGTGCGCGTGACGGTCGAGCGCGGCGACGCGCGGTCGGCGTGGTCGACGCGCCTCGCGCGCGCCGGCGAGCTGCTCGTCGCGCTGCCGGCCGGCGCGGCGCCCGCGCGCGTCGCGATCGCGGCGACGTCGAACGGCGCGGCGCTGTTCGTGCCGCGCGTCGGCGCGCGCGTGCTCGATCCGGCGGGCCCGTTGCGCGCCGCGTGGAGCCTGTACGCGCGCGTCGCGCTGGCGGCGGCGCTGTCGACGGCGCTCGCGCTGGCGCTGGGCGCGTGGGCTGTCCTGGCCGGTCTGGTGGTGACCGTCCTGCTTCTGCGCTTCCATCTGCAACTGGGCGGCGCGTCGGTGCTGCTGGCAGTCCCGG
>JAUHYB010000316.1 GCA_030426745.1 bacterium | reverse complement strand
CGACGGCGACGCGCAGCGCGCTCACCGCCGCCGGCTCCGGTCCGCCGTGACCGCCAGGCGCAGGATCTCGAGGCACAGGCCGGGGAAGCCCAGCCCGGTCGCCGCCGCGGCTTGCGGCGTCAACGAGCGCGCGGTCAGCCCCGGCAGCGTGTTCAGCTCCAGCGCGACCGGCGCGCCGCCCGGCGGGACGATGAAGTCGGTGCGCGAGTAGCCCTCGCAACCGAGCACGCGGTGCGCCGCCGCGGCGTGTCGCGCCAGCGCGTCGCAGACCTCGCGACCGAGCGTGCGCGGCGGGCAGACCTCCTCCGCGCCGTCGTCGTCGTACTTCTGCGCGTAGTCGAAGAACGCGCCGTCGCGCGGCAGGATCTCGACCGGCGGCAGGGTGCGCGCGTCGTCGCGCGACCCGATCACGCCGCACGTCGCCTCGATCCCGTCGACGCGCGCCTCGACGAGCGCGCCGTCGCCGGTCGCCAGCACTTCCTCGACCGCGCCGCGCAGGTCGTCCGCGCGCTCGACGCGGAAGGTGTGCACCGACGAGCCGCCGTGGTTCGGCTTCACGAACCAGCCGGTGCTCGAGAGCGCCGCGAGGTCCGCCAGCACGGCGTCCGCGTCGTCGCGCCACTGCCACGCCTGGACGAGCCGTCCCGGCGCGACCGGCACGCCGGCCGCCGCGAGCAGCGCGCGCGTCGCCGCCTTGTCCATCGCGAGCGCGCTGGCGCCGACGCCCGAGCCGGTGTGCGCGCGGCCCGCGCACTCCAGGAAGCCCTGCACGCCGCCGTCCTCGCCGTCGCCGCCGTGCAGCGCCAGGAAGTAGACCGCGTCCGCCGGCAGCGCGACGAGCGCCGCAGCGGGGTCCAACGCCGCGGGGTCGCGCCCGTCACCGTCGATGTTCCAGCGGCCGTCCTCGCCGAGGTCGACCTCGCGCAGCGCCGCCAGGCCGCCCTCCCCCACGGCGCCCGCGAGCGCGTCCGCGACCGCGCGGCCGGAGCGCAGGCTGACCTCGCGCTCGCCCGACCGACCGCCCGCGAGGACCACGACCGTCCGCCCCGCGAGTTCCGCGGGGACGTCGCGCGGTCCGGCGGAGGCGGGGCGGGTCGCGCTCATTCGTACAGGTGCCCCCGCTCGCGGACGTCCGGTTCGACCGGCCACTTCGCGGCGAACTCCTCGCGCGTCTCGGCCAGCAGCGGGTCGACCTCGACCGGCGGCGGTTCGTCGCCCTTGCCGGCCGGCAACGCACCGCCCTGTTCGCGGACCCACGACGCCCACAGCGCGCACATGTCGCGGCGCGCGGAGTCCGGCGAGTCCTCGCCCTCGCGGTTCTTGACCGGCGAGAACTCCTCGGCGCGGTCGACCTCGAGCGTGATGGAGCCCTCCGACATGCCGAGCGCGTCGAAGACGAAGGTCTCGAACTTCGCGCCGTCGCGCTCGACCATGCGACCGTCTTCGCCGAGCACCTGCATGCGCTTGCGCGCGACGTGCCACGGCAGTTTCAGGCCGCCGGAGGTCACGCGGTCGACGAAGTCCACCGACAGCGCGTGCACGGCGATGTTGCCGGCGCGGAACGTCAGCTTGCCGCTGTCGTCGCGCTGCGTGCGCAGGTCGTCGGGGAGGTCGGAGTACTCGATGCACCCGAGCACGCCGTCGCGCATGCCCAGCACGCCGACCTTCTCGTGCTCGTCGCGCTTGGCGACGACCTTGCTGGACATGCCGGCGCCGGCTTCGGCGTGCAGGCCCAGGAACAGCGGGTCCGCCGGGCGCGCCAGCGGGTTGTCGACCTGGAAGTACGAGAGCTGCTCGACGCCGTGTTCGCGCGCGTGATCGACGAGGCCCGCCTCGGCGAAGGCCGACAGCGCGCCGCCGTGGCCGTTCGGCGCCAGGAACAGGCGGTGCTTGTCCGCCATCATGATCTTCCCGGCCGGGTCGAGCGCCGGCAGCATCGCCTGCGGGAAGAAGGTGACCGTCGCGGGGTCGAGCCCGAAGAAGCGGTGTTCGGAGAAGAACGCGCGCGTCTCGCCGTCGTTCGCCGGCGAGGTCATGACGTACCACGGACCGCCGACGCCGTAGCGCTGCATCGCGGCGCGCAGGCGGCGCGCGTGGAACTCGAACAGCGTGCGCCCGGAGACCGGGCCGACGCTGTACGCGCCCTTGGGGCCCGTGTAGCCGAGGCGCGACGCCTGGCCGCCCGCGACGAGCAGGTAGCCGACCTTGCCCTCGGAGAGCAGCGCGCGGCCGCGCTCCGTCGCGTCGCCGGCGCGGCGCTCCTGCGCGTCGTCCCGGCGCAGCGGGAAGACCTCCGGCGGCGCGAAGTTCGCGGCCGGGGCGGGGCGCTCGTCGAACTTGCGCGCCAGCCGCGCGAGCAGCTCGTAGTCGACGTGCTCGAGCTGCGCGAGCAGGTCGTTGCCGTGCAGCGTGCTGAGCTCGTCGAACCAGCGCAGGACGTGGCCCTGTCCGGCGGCCTCGGCGCGCTCGCGTTGCTGTTGCAGTCGTTCGGTCATCGGTCGTCGTCGGGGTTCGGCATCTCGATCACGACCTTCAACACGCCTGGTCGCGCCGCGTGGGCGAGGGCGTCGGCGCCGCGTTCGAGGGGATAACGCGCGTCGATCAGCGTCGCGGCGGGAATCCTACCAGAGCGGAGGGCCTCCAGCGCGGGCGCGAACCGGCCGCATCGCGAACCGAGGATCGTGATCTCGTCCACGACCACCGGAGCGAGGTCGAGCGTCGCCGGGCGGGCCGCGGTGGTCTTCAACACGAGCGTGCCCCGCGGCTTCACGACCGCGAGCGCGCGCGCCGTGACGTCGGGGTCGCCGGTCGCCTCGACGACCAGGTCCCAGCGCTCGTCGGGCGGCGCCGCGCCCGCGTCGAAGGCGCCCGCAAGGAAGCGCGGGCGGCGCGGGAAGCGGTTCAGGCGCTCGGGGTGCCGACCGGCCAGCGTCACGTCGAGGTCGGCGTCCAGCAGCACCTGCGCGCAGAGCTGACCCAGGCGCCCGTCACCGACGACGAGCGCGCGCTCGAAGCGGGCGAGGTCGAGCTGCTCGGCGACCTCGAAGGCCGCGGCCAGCGGCTCGGCGAAGACCGCCGCGTCGTCCGCGACCTCGTCGGGCACCGCCAGCAGGTTCGCGGTCGGCAGGCAGAGCTCCTCGGCGAAGGCGCCGGAGCGGCCGAGGATGCCCAGCACGGTGCGGTCCGTGCAGTGGCGCGGGTCCCCCGCCAGGCAGCGCGCGCAGGCGCCGCAGCCGGCGTTGATCTCCCCCACCACGCGGCGGCCCGCCAGGGGGCCGTCCAGCGCCGTGCCCACGAACTCGTGGCCGGCGACGCCCTCGAAGCCCATGTAGCCCCGGGCCAGGGCCAGGTCGGTCGCGCAGACCCCGGCGAGGCGCACGCGCACGCGCGTCTCGCCGGGGCCCGCGGCCGGGACGGGCAGCGCGGGCTCGAGGGTGAACCGGCCGTCCGTCAGCCGGAGGCCGCGCATCGTGCGCGGCGCTCCGCCGGTCGTCACTGCTTCACCGACTCCGGGTCGTTGGAGATGACCTCGAAGAGGTGCTCGACCAGGTGCACGAGGGCGTCGATGCGCTTGTCCATGATCACCTGGCGCGACACCAGCTGCTCCACGAGCGGGGGCAGGATCGCCTCGCGCACGTAGTTGTTGATCATGTTGATGATCTCGGCGCGGCCGGCGTCGGGCAGCTTGTGGAAGTGGTAGCTGAACTTCTGCTCGAGGACGCCCTCGGTCACGTGCAAGCACTCCGTCGCGATCTGCTCCGCGCTCTTCTTGTCGTGCTCGGCGTGGAAGACTTCCTTCTTGTACTCGTGCAGGAGCTCTCGAAACTTCTGTTGCACTGGCTGGTGTCTCCGGCCCTCGTGAGGGCTCAAAGGGGGTGTATCGGGGGCTGTTGCAGGGCCGCGAGGCCTCGGGCGGCCCCGCCTTCGCGCGCGTCCGTTCGGGCGGCGCAAAGCGGACCGATTCTAGCAGAGCGCGAGGGCCCCCGCCCTCCGGAACGGCGCTTTGAAACGCTCCGCGCGGGCCTCCCGGCGCCCTCCCACGTAGGCCCCTCGCGGCGCCGGCGCCGCATCTCCGCTCGGCG
>JAUHYB010000315.1 GCA_030426745.1 bacterium | reverse complement strand
ACGGGGCCGGCCTCGGGCTGCGGTTCCAGCTGGTGCTCGGTGCCGCGCGGGTGCAGGCCCTGGCCCGTCGCGAGCTGCCAGTCCTCGGCGAAGGTCGCGGCCATCGCCTCGACCGCCGGGCCCACGAGGCGCACCGTCGCGTCGACCCACTGCCCGACGCCGGCGTCCTGCTTGAAGTGGCGCGGGTCCACCAGGTTCTGGCTGCCCGTGTACGCGACGCGGCCGTCGATCACGGCGTTCTTGCGGTGGTTGCGCAGGTCGACGCGCGCGAACACCGCGCGGAAGAACCCGACCGGGTGGCTGACACCCAGCTCGATGCCGGCGTCGCGCAGCGCCCGTCGGTTGCGCTCCTGCCGCAGGAACGGGCGGCTGCCGACGTCGTCGACCAGCAAGCGCACGCGCACGCCGCGTCGCGCCGCGGCCGCGAGCTCGTCGAGCAGGTCGTTCGCGTACCCGCCTTCGGCCAGGATGTAGAACTCGAGGTGCACGGTGCGCTCCGCGGCGCGCACGTCCTGGATCAGGCGCTCGAAGAAGTCCTCCCACCCGGGGATCAGCTCCAGCTCGTTCCCCGGCATCGCGGGGAAGCCGACGACGCGGGTCGCGTGGCGCTTCAGCGAGCGCGCCGCGTCGGTGATCGTGATCCGGTCGACGTCGACGCGGTCGCGCATGCGCGCTTGCAGCTCCGCGTACTCGTCGTGCACCGCGGCGGCGCGCGTCGTGAATTCCTCGCCCAGGCGGTTCTCGCCCAGCATCAGGTACAGCGCCGCCCCGATGAACGGCAGCGCGAGCACGATGAGGATCCACGCGAGCGTCACGCCGACCGGCCGCCGCAGGTGGATGACGCGCAGCGAGAGGCCGATGACGATCAGCCAGTGCGCCGCGAACAGGATCGGCGGCAGCCAGGTCGAGAGGTCCATCTGCCGCCGAGCATAGGGGGCGCGGGGGGAGCGGGCCATCGGCGGACCGGTGCGCGGTTGCGCTCGCGGGGCGTGCGGTCCGGGAGCCTGGCCGGCCCGCCCGGGACCTGCGCGGGCGTCGGGAGGCGCTCCGCCGCCGCGCGCGCCGGTCCCGGCCGCGGGCACGGCCGTTGCTAGGCTGTCCGCATGCTCCAACCGCTGCTGCTCACCTGCGCGCCGCTCCTCGGGACCGGCGTCGAGGTCCTCTCGCTGGACTCTTCCGGGCAACCGGCGTCGACCGACGCCTTCCTGCGCGGCGGCGGCGGGCGCGTCGCGTCGGACGACGGCCGCTGGGTCGTCTTCGAGAGCGCGGCCGCCGACCTGGCGCCCGGCGACGCGAACGACGTGGGGGACGTGTACCTGCGCGACCGCGAGCTCGGCGAGACACGGCGCCTGTCGAACCGCTCCGACGGCGCGGCGGGGAACGGGCACTCCGGCGGCGCGGTGATCAGCGCGGACGGCTCGACGGTCGCCTTCGTGTCGCGCGCGACGGACCTCGTCGCGGACGGCGCGCCCGGCGGGTACCAGGTGTACGTCTGGCGCCGCGCGGACGACTCGATCGCGCGCGTCAGCACGGCGCGCCTCGGCGGGCCCGCGACGGGCGACAGCTTCTTCCCGGCGGTCTCCGGCGACGGCGCGCGCGTCGCGTTCTGGTCGTCGGCGCCGGACCTCGTCGCGAACGACGCGAACGGCCGCGGGGACGTCTTCGTCGCGCTGGTGCAGTCGGGCGTCGTGCGTCGCGTCAACGTGCGCGCGTCCGGCGAGTCGCCGCAGGGCGCCTTGCCGTCGCTGGACCTGTCGGCGGACGGCGCGCGCGTCGCCTTCGTGTCCGACGACCCCGAACTCGCGGGCCGCGCGAGCCTGGCCGCGCCGCAGGTGTTCGTGCGCGACCTCGCGACCGGGGTGACGACGCTGGCGTCGGTCGACGCGCTGGAGGGCGGCGGCGCGCCGGCCACCGCGCTGTGCACGCAGGTCTCGCTCGACGCGTCGGGTCGCGTCGTGACCTTCGAGACCGGCGCCGCGCTCGTCGCCCTCGACCAGGACGCGCGCACCGACGTCTACGCGCGCGACGTCGCGCTGTCGCGCACGACGCTGGTCTCCGCCGACGAGGCCGGCGCGCCGATCGGCGGCTTCGGCGCGCGCGTGTCGTCGACCGGCCGCTTCGTCGTCTTCTCGTCGCGCCTCGGCACGCTGCCGGACCCGGCGCAGCTCTACCTGCGCGACCGCGCGCTCGAGCGGACCGAGTGGCGCAGCGCGGTCGGCGGAAACCCGGCGGACGGTGACTGCCTGTTCGCCGACGTCGCGCCCGACGGCGCGGAGCTCTTCGTCTACAGCGCCGGCGACCTGCTCGCGCCCGCGGGCGGGCCCGGCGGCGACGTCCTGGCGCTGGCGCGCACCGCGCCCGCGTCGTGGATCCTGTGCATGGGCGACGGCAGCGGCGCGATCGACTGCCCGTGCGGCAACCGCGGCGGGACGGCGGAGGGCTGCGCGAACTCGAGCGGCCTCGGCGCGCGGCTGTCGCGCGTCGCCGGCGCGCCGGGCTTGCGCCTCTTGTACGAGCAGCGCTTCCCCGGCGGCACCGCGCTGCTCCTGGAGGGCGAGCCCTACAGCGACCCGCTGCCGTTCCAGAACGGGCTCTATTGCGCAGGCACCGTGTCGACGACGGTCGGTCTGCTGCACCCGGTGACCGGCGTCGCGCGCTGGGACCTGCCGCTGCCGGCGCCGGGCACGACGCGCGACTACCAGGTCTACTACCGCGACGCGGCGGGGCCCTGCGACGCGCCGGGCAACCTGTCGAACGGCTTGCGGATCAGCGCGCTCTGAGCGGCGCGGGTCACGGCCCGGCGGCGCGGCTCGCGTATCGGGATCGGCCCCGACGTGTCATCCTGACCTCCGGCACCGCCCGCTCGCGGCGGCGCCGAGATCGCTTCGACACCGACCAAGGGAGCCCGCCCATGCGGAAGAACCTCACCGTCCTCGCCGTCACGATCGTCGCGACCTTCGCGGTCGCGTCGTCGCTCGCGCCCGTCGCCGACGGGGTCGGCGCGAACCGCTCCGCGCCGGTCCCGAACCGCAAGGCGGTGCACGTGCAGTACCTGGACAACCTGACGGGTTACAAGGTCCACAGCACCGTCCGGATCACGAACACGAACCTGCTCGAGTCCATCCGGCTGAGCGAGGGGTACGTCTTCGGTCCGGGAGGGCGCGCGGATGTCCTCAGCACGCACACCGGGCTGCCCGGCACCGTGATCCGGCCGTTGGAGACGGTCGAGCTCCTGATCGACGACTCGATCCCCGGGGTGACGGTCGGTGACTTCGCGACGGAGTCGCCGGTCAGCACGTTCATGGTCGACTGGGTCGGCGACCCGCATGCGTTGCGCCTGACGGCGCAGATCGTGCACTTCCGGCCGTCGTCCCAGGACGATCGCTCCGCCACGCTGGAGATGGGGTACGACGTACGCCTGTAGCCGCGCGGCCGCCCGTTCCGCGGCTCCGACAGCGCGACCCGCGCGCCGCTTCCCCACGAACCACGAACCGTTCCCATGACCCAGCGCGACGACGACGCGATCCGGGCGCTGCGCGAGTTCGGGCTCGCGTACCCCGGCGCGCACCTGAAGAGCCCCTGGCCGACCCACGCGGACCTGGCGGTGAACGACAAGACCTTCGCCTACCTGCCGGAGGAGGGGCGGCCGTTCTCGCTGTCCTGCAAGCTGCCGGAGTCGGCGGCGGAGGTGCTGGCGCTGCCCTACTGCGAGCCGACCAGGTACGGCCTGGGCAAGTGGGGGTGGGTCACCGCGAGCCTGCCGAAGGGCAAGGTGCCGCTCGACCTGTTCAAGGACTGGATCGACGAGAGCTACCGGGCCCAGGCGCCGAAGCGGCTGGTGAAGGAGCTCGACGGGCCGGATTGACGGGGGCGGCGGGCGCGGATCGCCGGGGTGGTCGCTCGCGGAGGCGCGTTCCGGGGGAACGCACGTTCCGCGCGGCGCTCGCGCGCGCTGCGCGTCGGATCGCGGGTCGAGCGGTAGACTGGAGCGCGTCGCTCGGCACCCGCGCGGAGCGCGCTCGCAACCACAGCAACGAGGAGAGTCGGCGTGGCACGAATCGAACGGATCGCTCGGTGTTCTCTCGCCCTGGCGGCGACGCTCGC
>JAUHYB010000314.1 GCA_030426745.1 bacterium | reverse complement strand
TCTCCAGCGAACCCGTGCACGTCTACGACCCGAAGTTCCGCCTGCGCGAGGCGCGCGCGGTCTTCCGCGAGACGTGGGACGAGGCGCTCGCGATCGCCGCCGCGAACCACGCGGCCGGCGCGCCGCTGGTCGGCTGGCGCGAGCTGTGGGGCCTCCTGCGCGGTCCCCGCGGCTGACCGGCGGTCCCGCGACGACGCCGCGCCGCGCCGCGGTTAGGCTGGCGCGCCCGCCCGCGCTCCCCGGCGCCCCGCCGCCGGGATTCCCCGATCCGCGCGCAACCCGCCCCGCCGCGCCCGTTGGACACCCGCCATGCGCTCCACCCTGCTCGCCACGCTCGCCCTCGCCCTCTCCGCCTTCGCGAACGACACGCTGCCCGAGCGGCGCGGGCTGGAGATCGGCGAGTTCAAGCGCCGCGCCCCCGAGGTGCAGGACCGCCTGCTCGGCCCCGAACCCGCGCACCAGGACGACACCGGATCCTGCGAACAGGTCGTGCTGGCCGTCGCCGGCGCCGAGGACGGCCGCTTCGGCGCGATCTGGCGCGACCGGCGCCAGGGGAACATGGGGCTCTACCTGGGCATCGTGACCGCGAGCGGCGAGGTGCGCGGCGAGGAGAAGCCCGCCTACCCGAACCTCGGCACCGCGCGCCAGCTGCAGCCGGACCTGGCGTTCACCCACCGCGACGACGGCATCCTGTGCTGGCGCACCGGCATCTCGGCGATGAAGCCGATCCAGGTGCGCGGCTTCGGCGGCGCGCCCGGCTTCCGCACCGCGCCCGTCGGCTTCGGCGCGCCGCCGGAAGCGGCGGACCTGGATCCGCGCTCGCCCGTCGGCCGCGGCGACGGCGGCGGACGTTCGTCGCGGGGCGCCGAGCCGCACGTCGCCGCGCTGGGCGGCGGCCGCGGGCTGGTCGCGTGGACGCAGGGCGGCGCCGCGCTCGCGCAGGCCTTCGACGAGGACGCGCAGCCGATCGGCGAGACCATGACGCTGGACCCCGGCGGCGCCGCGCCGACCGACGCCGCGCTCGTGGCCGGTGACGGCGACGGCGTCGCGCTGGTCGTGTGGCCGACGTCGAAGGGCATGCGCGCGTGGCTGGGCGCGTCGGACAAGCGCGCGCTGCGCGGCGACGTCGGCGCGGGACAGCTCCTGGCCGTCGAGCACGACCCCGCGGGCGGCTGGTGGTTGCTGGTGCAGCCCGACGAGGGCGCCGCCGTGCTGCGGCACCTCGACGGGCGCGCGCGCGTCGACCGCGAGGACGTCGCGTTGCCCGGCGCGCTGCTGAACCGCCGCGCGGGCACCGGGGACTGGTCGGCGCTGGACTTCGCGGCGTGGAAGCACGGCCTCGCCGTCGCGGCGACCGAAGCGCGCGGCGAGCGCCCCGTGCGCCTGATGTTCCTGTCGGCGGACGGCGCCTTCGACGGGCGCGAGTACCGCCCCGACGCGCGGCCCGGCAGCCTGAACGCGCTGGTCGCGGCGTCGGGCGCCGAGCGCCAGCACGTGCTCGTCGCGTGGACCGACGACCGACACGGCGACCGCGACGTGTTCTTCGACGTGCTGCGCCCGGAGCCCGACGCGCCGCTGCCGGACGCGCCCGAGGCGCGGCGCTGGAACACCGACCACGGCAGCGCGGCGCAGAGCCACCCGACGGTCGCGTCGACGGGGTCGCGCGCGCGCGTGGTCTGGACGGACCTGCGCTCCGGCACGAACCGCCTGTGGATGCGCGACCTGGCCGTCGACCGCAAGGGCGCGCGTTGGGCCGGCGACGACCGCCCGGTGCCGATCGACGCGCTCGACTCCGCCGGCGAGGTCCACCCGAACGTCGCGCTGCAACCCGACGGCAGCGGCGTCGTCGCGTGGCAGCGCCTGCGCGGCGGCGAGTGGTGGATCGTCGCGCTCGGACCCGACGGCGAGCGCGCGGCGGACGCGCGCGCGCTGGGCGTGTTCGAGGACGACGTGCGGCTGCGCCCGCGCGAGGACGGCTACGTGCTGCTCGCGCGGACGAAGGACGGCGCGCTCGTGCTGCAAGCGCTCGACGCCGCCGGCAGCCTGGCGGGCGAGCGGCGCGTGCTGGCGGAGAAGGCGCGCGGGAACGTCGAGACGTCGGACCTCGTGCAACTCGCGGACGGCCGCTGGATCGCGGTGTGGACGCGCCACGCCGGGAAACGCCGTCAGCTCGAAGGCGCGTTCCTCGGCAGCGCGCTCGAGCCGACCGGCCACACGGTCGAGTTCGACTTCTCGGGCCGGGGCGGCGACCTGCAACCCGCGCTCGCGCCCGCGAAGGACGGCGGGTTCCTGATGGCGTGGACCGCGTTCGACTCGCGCGGGCGCGACGTCACGGCGCGCCGCTTCGACGGACGCGGCCGCGCGAAGGACCGCCCCCTCGGCATCTCGCCGCAGAACAACGAGCAGGACTTCGCCGTCGCGACGCGCCTCGCGGGCGGCGACTGGGTCGTCGTGTGGGAGGACGACATCTCGCGCTGGGACCAGATCCACGCGTGCCGCGTCGACCCCAAGGGTCGCGAGATGGGAGAGGCGGTGACGCTGAACGGCATGGAGATGTCGTTCACCATGGGCCGCACCGGGCCGGTGATGGCGCCGCTCGGCGACGGCTTCGTCTGCGCGTGGGTCGACCGCAGTCGCGGATTGGGACCCGACGTGTTCGTCACGGTCGTCGGGCCGGGCTTCGACGAATTGTGATCCGCGGCGCCTCGCGCGCGCCGCTATCCTGTCGCCCATGAACGCGACGACCGCCGATTCGACGATCCCCGCGTTGCGCACGCCGCGCGGCGCGTTCGTGGTGCTGGCGCTGACCTTCGTCGCGGCGCTCGCGACGTGGAGCCGCCTGGAGGGCTACCAGCTCGCCGACTCGGTCGAGTACATGGAGCGCGCGCAAGCGATGGTGCGCGGCGAAGCGCTCGTCGACGCGACCGCGATCCGCTCCTACGGCTTCGTCAGCGTGCTGGCGCCGATCTTCCTGGTCGCCGACTGGTTCGGGGTCGAGGACTTCAAGGGCGTCGTCGCGCTCGTGCGGCTGTTGCAGGTCCTGCTGGGCCTCGAGCTCGTGCGCGTCTGCATCCGCATCGGCGCGCGCGTCGCCGGCGACCGCGCGGGCCTGCTCGCCGGCTGCGTCGTCGGCTTGAACCCGGTGTTCCTGCAGTTCGCGGTGTCGCCCGTTTCGGGCATGGCGGCGGCGGTGTGCATCGCGCACGGCCTGGCGCTGACGCTCGAGCGCGGTTCGACCCGGCGCGCGTTCGGCGCGGGCCTGTGGTTCGGCGGCGCGATCCTGATGGCGTACCAGACGATCCTGGTCGCCGCGGCGGTCGGCGTCGCGATCTTCCTGCGCGACCGCTGGAAGCACCGGCGCGTGTGGCTCGCGACGGCGGGCGGCATCGGCGTCGGCGTGTTCGTCGCCGCCGCGCTCGACCGCGTCTTCTACGGGCGCTGGGGCGAGAGCCTGATCCTGTACTTCGGCCAGAACTTCTGGCTGATCCTGGCGCGCATCCCCAACGAGCTGGGCTTCACGCAGCTCGCGCGCGACATCTGGGGCATGGGCGCGAAGTACTTCGAGGCCGAGACCGGCGCGCACCAGGAGTCGACCGGCGGCGACGTGCGCCAGAAGCAGACGGTCTTCTACTACCTCGTGAACCTGCCGCAGGTGTTCGCGTGGCCGTTCCTCGCGGTGCTCGCGGGCGGCTTCGGCGTGGGGATCGCGCGCCGGCGCTGGCGCGAGGCGCTGGCGGTGATCGCGCTCGTGCTGTGCGTCGTGATCATGAGCTACAAGGGCAGCAAGGACTTCCGCCTGTGGCTGCCGTTGCTGCCGCTGGTCGGCGTGTTCGCGGCGCTGGGGTGGAGCGCGCTGCTGGGGCCCGACGCCGGCGCGCAACGCGCGCCCCGCGCCGCGATCGCGATGACGCTGCTGGCGCTGGGCGCGGTCTTCAGCTGGTCGAACCTGGCCGAGCGCGAGACCCGGCGCTACAGCGCGTACTGGCGCGCGATGGCCCGCGTCGACGAGCTGGCGGAGGAGCGCGGCCGCGACCTGCGCGTCGCGTCGGCGTGGCACTGGGCGGTCTACCTGCGCGGCTCGGCCGGCGTCGACCTCGTCAAGCTGCCG
>JAUHYB010000019.1 GCA_030426745.1 bacterium | reverse complement strand
CGGTGAAAGCGCAGAGATGAGGCCCTGGAGGGGCCGGGAGGGGCGGCCCGGCGCGCGGCGGCGCGCGGGGACGCCCGCGGCAGCCGCGACGTCCGCGGCGCGCGGCGGGGGCGGACACGACGCGAGGAGGGGCGCCCGGCGATGGGCGCCCCTCCTCGGTGTCGTCAGGTCGTCGTCGTGTCGGCCGGTGTGGCGTCGGCCGTGTCGGCCGGCGGGGCCGGCGCGCGAGCCCTAGAGCTTCACGTACTCGAACTCGATCGGCTGGCCGTTGATGCCCTTCGAGGGCGGCGCGATCCAGCCGGCGAACTTGCCCTTCTCGTAGCAGGGCTTCATCAGCGACTTGACGTAGTCGCGCTCCTCGCGGGTCGGCATCCACTCGTCGACCTTGGTCGTCCAGGTCGTCTCGTCGATCGGGTTGCCTTCCGGGTCGAACCAGCCCGTCGCGTACTCACCGATCTTGCGGTTGAAGCGGCGGTGCGGGAGCTGGAAGCGGTAGTCGATGCCGGCGCGCTCGCAGATCTTGTTCCAGTACTCGATGCCCTTCTGGTTGTCGGCGATGTACTCGTCGCGCAGGACCTCGTTCATCGCGTTGCGCAGCGGGACCTCTTCGGCCGAGATGCGGCCGTCGACGAAGCGGTCGACCTTGTAGATGTCCTCGAGGGCCTTGTGGTCCTCGTACTTCTTCTCCTCGTAGGCGCGGCCCTTGAGGCCCGAGCGGAAGAAGTTCGCCGAGTTCGACGACACCTCGGCGCCGTACAGGTCGGTGGAGGAGGACGCCCAGAAGTTGATGTACTTCTGGATGGTCTCGAGCGGGATCGCGCCGTACTCGCGCACGTCCTTGCCCGGGTTCTCGTTCATCACCTCGCAGGTGCGCTGGATCACGCGGCCGACGCCGGTCTGGCCGACGAACAGGTGGTGCGCCTCCTCGGTCAGCATGAAGCGGCAGGTGCGCGACAGCGGATCGAAGCCCGACTCGGCGAGCGCGAGCAGCTGGAACTTGCCGTCGCGGTCGGTGAACATCGTGAAGCAGAAGAACGACAGCCACTCCTCGCAGGGCTCGTTGAAGGTGCCCAGGATGCGCGGGTGGTCCGGGTTCCCGGAGCGGCGCTCGAGCAGCTCGTCCGCCTCCTCGCGGCCGTCGCGGCCGAAGTAGGAGTGCAGCAGGTAGACCATCGCCCACAGGTGACGGCCCTCTTCGACGTTCACCTGGAACAGGTTGCGCAGGTCGTAGAGCGACGGCGCGGTGTGGCCCAGCAGGCGCTGCTGCTCGACGGACGCCGGCTCGGTGTCGGCCTGGGTCACGATCAGGCGGCGCAGCGAGTTGCGGTACTCACCGGGCACGGTCTGCCACGCGTCCTCGCCGAAGTGGTCGCCGAAGCCGATCTTGCGGTCGCCCTCGTGCGGCGTCAGGAAGATGCCCCAGCGGTAGTCGGGCATCTTGACGTAGTCGAAGTGCGCCCACCCGTCGCGCTCGACCGAGACGGCCGTGCGCAGGTAGATGTCGTTCGAGTTGAAGTCGGTCGGGCCGACCGAGTTCCACCAGTCGAGGTAGTCCGGCTGCCAGCTCTCGAGCGCGCGCTGCAGGCGCTTGTCCGAGGACAGGTCGACGTTGTTCGGGATCTTCGAGCTGTAGTCGATGGAGGTCATGGTCGTTCGGGTGGGTGAGGGTGAGGAGGGCGTGCGGGTCGCGGACCGTCGTGCGGATCAGGTGCGCGTGTAGTCGAACTCCGGCGCCTGCGGCGAGCCGAAGCAGTTGAGCGCGCCGCGCTCGCCGACGGCGTTGGGGCGCTGGAAGATCCAGTTCTGCCAGGCGGACAGGCGCCCGAAGATCTTGGTCTCCATGGTCTCGGGGCCGGCGAAGCGCAGGTTCGCCTCCATGCCGGTCAGGGCGTCGGGGGAGAAGGACGCGCGCTCCTCGATCGCGAGGCGCAGCTCGTCCTCCCAGTCGATCTCGTCGGGCGCGAAGGTCGCGAGGCCCAGCTCGTCGGCTTCCTCGGCGTCGAACAGCGCCGACGCGTCGGTGCCGGCCTTCGCCATCACCTCGTCCACGCGCTCGGGCTCGGCCAGGAAGCGCGTCGCCAGGCGCGTGATGCCGTTCGACATCGGGAAGGGCCCGCCGTTCATCGCGGTCACGCCGACGTGCACGGGCGTCTCCGGGTCGTTCAGGAGGTAGGTGCGGTCGCACGCGAGCGCCAGCTCCAGGAAGGTGCCGACGAAGGTCGTGCCCTCGTCCGCGATCGCGTACAGCGACTTCGCCATCAGGTCGAAGCGCTTCAGCGTGCGCTTCACGAAGTGCTTCACCTCGTTCACGAACCAGTGGTCGGCGGTCGCCAGCAGCTCGTCCGTCTTGAAGACGGTGTCCGCGGCGCCCGTCGCGCGCAGCAGCACGAGGCCGATGTCCGGGCGGTTGAAGCGCAGGTCGCACAGCGCGTCGTCCAGCTCGCGGAACGCCTGGAAGATCCACCACGCGGCGCCCTGGGCGTAGGCGTCCTCGGCGGTCGTGGGGCAGGAGTCCGGCGCGTTGATGGTCAGCGAGACGTTCTTGGCCGCGTCGTCGAACTCGAGCTCGACGTACTGGTAGCGGACCTTGTTCTCGTCCTCGGCGGACTCGATCGGCGGCAGCGCGACGCCCTTCGCGTCCCGCTGCGGCAGCGCGTCGGCCATCTCGCGCGCCATGTTCGCGACGGCCTCGTCCCACTTGGACAGCGGCGCGATCGCGTCGACCAGACCCCACTGGACGGCGCGCTTGCCCTTGATGCCCTCGGCGACGGTCGAGAAGACGTCGCAGCGGTCGCGGCGGATCTTGCGCTTGTCGGTGATGCGCGTCAGGCCGCCGGTGCCGGGCAGCACGCCCAGCAGCGGCACCTCGGGGTACGACACCGCGCTGTTGCGGTCGTCGATCAGGAGGATCTTGTCGCAGGCGATCGCGAGCTCGTAGCCGCCGCCCGACGCCGTGCCGTTCAGCGCGGCGAGGAACGTCTTGTTCGAGTTCTCGCTCATGTCCTCGATGCCGAGGCGCGTCTCGTTGGTGTACTTGCAGAAGTTCACCTTGAAGCCGTGCTTCGACGAGCGGAGCATCATGATGTTCGCGCCCGCGCAGAAGACGCGGTCGATGCCGCCCGTGACGATCACGGTGCGCACCTCGGGGTGCTCGAACCGGATGCGCTGCAGCGCGTCCGCCAGCTCGATGTCGACGCCCAGGTCGTACGAGTTCAGCTTCAACTCGTAGCCGTCGCCGAGGCCCTCGCCGCCCTGCACGTTCATCTTCAAGGTGGCGATGTCGCCGTCGACCTCGAAGGCCCAGTGGCGGTAGTCGGCGGGGGAGGTCCGGAAGGAGATGCGTTCGGTCTGAGCGGCGGTTGCGGTCACGGCGATCCTCGCGTCGGGCTGGGGTCGTGGGACGTCGCTGGCGCGTCGGCGGCCGCGGGGCCGCGCGGAGATGCGTGAGAAATATACTTCCCAGTCGCGCTGCGAGGTGGCAGTATAGCGCTCACGCCATGGACGTCAAACCTCTTCTTCGCGCCTTCGGCACCCGCCTCCGGGCCGCCCGCGAGCGCGCCGGCCTGACGCTCTCCGAGCTCGCGGAGCGCGCCGAGGTGTCGCGCCGCTACGTGACCGAGACCGAGGCCGGGCGGGCGAACCCCTCGCTGGCGAAGCTGGCGTCGCTGGCGGACGCCCTGGGCGTGGGTCTGGCGGAGCTGGTCGACCTGCCGCTGCGTTCCTACCGCGGTGAGCGCATCGCGCTGGTCGGCCTGCGCGGCGCGGGCAAGAGCACGGTGGGCCGCCTGCTGGCGGACCGCCTCGAGGTGCCCTTCGTCGAGCTCGACCAGCGCGTCGAGGAGGTCGCGGGGATGAGCCTGGCCGAGGTCTTCGAACTCCACGGCGCCGAGCACTTCCACCGGCTGGAGGCCGAGACGCTGGAAGAGGTGCTGGCGGAGGGGGATCGCGTCGTGCTCGCCGTCGGCGGTTCGATCGTCGACGCGCCGCGCACCTTCGACCGCTTGCGGCGCACGTGCCGAACGGTCTGGCTGCGCGCGACGCCGGAGGAGCACTTCCAGCGCGTGTTCGACTCCGGCGACCGCCGCCCGATGCGCGACCGCCCGCGCGCGATGGAGGAGCTGCGCGAGCTGCTCGCCGGCCGCGAGCCGCTCTACGCGCGCTGCGAGGTCACCGTGGAGACCAGCGGGCGCGGCGCGGACGCGGTCGCGGACGAGGTCCTCGCCGCGGTCTGACCGCCGCGATCATCACTCACTCACCGCTCGCGCACCGGTCACTCACCGCCCGCGGATCCACGGCGACGCCGCCCGGCACGCCGCCCACACGCTCGTCGCCGCGACGACGACCGCCGGGCCCAGCGGCCAGTCGAGCTCCTTCGACAGCACCAGCCCGACCACGCCCGACACGAACCCGAGCGCCATGCTCCAGCGCAGGAAGCCCGCCATCGAGCGCGCGACCGCGCGCGCGGCCAGCGGGGGGATCACGAGGAAGCCGAACAGCACGATCGGCCCGACCGTCATCACGCCGGTCGCGACCGTCGCGCCGGTCAGGACCTGCAGCAGGAACTCGAGGCGCCGTACGCCGAGCCCCAGCACCACCGCCTGGTCGCGGTCGTAGCTGACCAGCACCAGGTCGCGGTGCAGCACGAGCACCGTCAGCGCGACGACGCCCAGCACCGCGGCGAGCGTGTCGAACTCGTGCAGGCCGATCGCCAGGATCTCGCCGCGCAGGAGCTCGTGGACGTAGTGGTCGCCGACCGGCGACGCGTGCGCGAACAGGATCGTCGCCGCGCTGGCGATCGCGAAGGCCGCCGCGATGCGCGCCGTCTCGGTGCCGCCGCGCGACCGCACCGAGAGCGCCGCCAGGCCGGCGAAGGTCGCCAGCGCCGCCCAGAACAGGTGGATGTTCAGCGCGGAGTGCTCGCCCGACGCCATCTCGTCGGCGCCGAGGTGCACGCCGAGCGCGTCCTCGATCACGGGCATCACCGCGAAGCCGCACGCGACGCCCGCCGCGGCGAACTGCGGCAGCGCCACGCCGTAGAAGCCGGTGCGCCGCACGAGCAGGAACGCGCCGATCAGCGGGCACACGACCCCCGCGACCAGCGTCGCCGCGATCGCGAACGCGAAGAACTCGACGAAGTCGGCCCAGGTCACGACGCGCGGCCTCCCGCGGCGGGGGCGCCGGCGCCGGACATCAGCCGCGCCAGCGCCTCGGGCGCGAGCAGCTCGGCCGCGTCGCCGACGAGCACGCCGCCGTCCGCGACCCACAGCGCGCGCCGCGCGAACGCGCGCAACGCGTCCAGCTGGTGGCCGACCATCACGACGGCCACGCCGCGCTCCTCGGAGATGCGCGTGAGCAGCCCGCCGATGGACGCCGCCGCGCGCGCGTCGACGCCGCTGGTCGGCTCGTCCAGGAACAGCACCGCGGGGTCGGTCATCAACGCCCGCGCGATCAGGACCCGCTGGCGCTGGCCGCCCGACAGGTCCGCGTACTGCGTGCGCGCGGCGTGCTCGAGCCCGACGTCGGCGAGGCACGCGCTCGCCTTCTCGCGCTCGGCCCGCGGCATCGCGCGCCACCAGCGGTTCTTGCCGGTGAAGCGCCCGAGCGCGCCGAAGCTGACGATCTCGTAGGCCGTCAGCGGGTAGACGGCGTCGAGCTCCTCGTGCTGGGGCACGTAGCCGACGCGCGCGGTCTCGCGTTCGACGCGGCCCGCTTGCGGCGGGATCAGGCCCAGCAGGCCGCGGAACAGGGTCGTCTTGCCGCCGCCGTTCGGGCCGGCCACGGCGACGCGGTCGCCGGCGCGGACCGCGAGGTCCACGCCCGACACGACGGCGCGACCTTCGTAACCGAAGGCCGCGCCGTGCGCTGCGACGAGGGGGCCGATCACTGCTTCGGCGATCCCTCGTCCTCTTCCCACGTACCGAGCGCCTTGGCGACGCGCTCGTGGATGCCGTCCTGGAGCGCGATCCAGTCGGACGCCCAGTCGGCGCCGCCGACCTGGTTCGGCAACTCGAGGACCGTCGCGCCGGTCTTGCGCGCGATGTCCTTCACCTGACGGTTGTTGGACCAGGCGGCCGTGAGGATCACGCCCACCTCCTGCTCGCGCATGGTCTTCACGACCTTCGCGATGTCACCGGGCGTCGGCGGGATGCCGGGCTGCGGCTCGATGCTGGCCGCGACGTCCATGCCGTAGCGCCGCGCGAGGTAGTTGTACTCGGTGTGGTAGACGCACACCTTGCGGCCCTTCCACTTCGCGCCGATCTTCGCCCAGCGCTCCGCGGCCTCCTCGATCGCGTCCTTCGTCGTCGCGAAGTTGGCGTCGTAGGTCTCCTTGCCGGCCGGATCGACGCGCACGAGCGCCTCGTGCACCTTCGCGGCCATCTGCAGCCCGCCCTTCGGATCGATGTTGAAGTGCGGGTTGCCCTCGGGGTGCAGGTGACCTTCGCGGCGCGAGAGGTCGTCGGGCACCTCGATGGCCTCCCAGCCGTCGGAGCAGTTCTGGAAGCCGGCCGCGCCGGGCTGGATGTCGTCGTTGCCCGAGCGCACGAGCATCTCGGGCAGCCACGCGGCCTCCATCGAGAGGCCCATCTCCAGGAACACGTCGGCGCGCGTCAACGCGATCAACATCGACGGGCGGACGTGCACGTTGTGCAGGTTCTCGGTGCCCTTCGACAGCGCCTTGACCTCGACGCGGTCGCCGCCGATGCGGCGCGCGAAGTCGGCCAGGTCCGGGATGGTCGCGACGACCTTCAGCGGCGCCGCGGGGCTCGCGGCCCGCGCCGGCAGGAAGGACGCGCACAGGACGGCGAGCATCACCGCCCCGCGCAGGAGGGAGCGCCGCTCCGGGCGGCGCGCACGATCGTTCGTGGTCTTCATCACGTTCGCCTCCTCCGGCGTTACCAGTTCAGGCCGTGGCCGTGCGGACCGACGAAGCTCGTCAGCTGCACCGCGGCGCGGGTCGAGTCCGGTCCGTCGTCGTCGGTCCCGAAGGTCACGCCGACGCGCAGGCGCAGGAACTCGGACAGGTGGCGAGTGTAGTACAGGTCGAGTTCGCTGCGCGAGAGGTCGCCGTCGTGCGCCGCCTCGCGGGCCGAGTACTGGACGCCGGCCGAGTCGAACTGGGTCCAGCCGTAGTCGACGAAGGCGTAGTAGCCGGTGCGGGTGCCGTCGATGACCTCGAGCGTGTCGTCCAGCGGGTCGGCGGTGCCCATGTCGTCGATCTCGCCCTCGAGGTCGCCGGTGTTCCACAGGAACTCGAAGCCGGTCGTGAAGCTCTTCACGCCCTCGTCGTCCTGCCACCCGTAGGTGCCGTCGAGGCCGAAGACGGTGTTCGAGAAGCCGTCCTGGTAGATGTCGTTGGCGTCGTACTCGAACGCGAACTCGGGGATGAAGCGACCGGATCCGCCGACCTGCAGCGTGCCGTTGGAGCCGATCTCGGTCAGCGCCGTCGCGCGCGCGCTGAAGTTCAGCTCGCCCGGATCCTTGCGTTCGGGGACGAGCTGCTCGGCCTCGATCTCCTCTCCCTCTTCGCCGTGCGCGTGCCCCGCGCCCGACAGATCGCCGAACGCGCCGACGGAGAAGCGCACCATCGTGGTGTCGCCGGCGGGGGTCCAGTAGTCGTACTGGATGCCGTCGCCGAACAGCTCCTCGCCCAGGAAGTCGCGCAGCACGAGCGGGCGCTCGATCGTGCGCAGCTCCTCGACGTGGGCCTGCATCTGCTTGCCGAAGTCGACGAAGAAGCGGCCGAAGCGCATCGTGCTGCGACCGGGCAGGCCGACGTACTCGATGGCGGCCTCGTCCAGCTGCAGCTCTTCCTCCTCGTAGGCGACGGTGACCCACGCGTAGGCGTTCGGGTCGATCCAGTCGGCGATCAGGAGGTCGATGCGGCGCAGCTGGATGTCGGTGCCGTCCTCGACGTCCTCGACGTCGACCCAGTCGGCGATGACGTCGACCACGAAGCTGATCGCGGGGTTGAACTCGTTGTCGAAGCGGGTGGTCTGCCCGAGGTTCGAGCCGTAACCGCCGGGGGAGGAGATGTCGGCGCGCTGCGCGCTCGCGTCGGCGGCGAACAGGCCGGCCGTGCACAGCGCGGCGACGGCGGCGTCGCGGAGGCGACGGGTGGAGAGCAGGGAGGGGGTGGTCGGGATGGAACGGGGGGTGGACTGCATGAGTCGATTCCTCTGATCCGCTGGGGATCCTCTGGGTGAACGCGTGATCCTGGGCCGCGCGGCCGACGTGGACGCGCGGGGGAATCGCCGCCGACGGGCGACGACTCGTCACCGGGCGCGCGGGACGGACCTCTCGCTCGGAACGCGGCGTGGGTCGGGACGGAACGCGCCGACCCGGGATGCACCGCGGAGGAGTGGGGACGCCTGCGCACCCGCCGGAGTCCGTCGCGACGCGCGCGCGGACTCGCTCGGCAAGGGTGGGATCAGGCGTTCGCGGGCGGAGCCCGTGGCGCGGCGCGACCGCGCAGCGAGGAGGCGTGCGGCGACTCGGGTCCGGCCTCGAAGGCGACCCAGGCGTCCGACACGCACGTGGGGACGACGCGCGGAGGCGTCCCGTCCGTCAGGTCGAGGTGGCAGGCGACGCAGTCGGCGTGCGATCCGTCGACCGTCGCGTGGTCCCCGCCGTGGTCGTGGCCGTGATCCCCGTGCGCGTGCAGTGATGCGTGCAGTGACGCGTGCGCCGCGCCGCTCGTGACGAGCAGGACGGCGATCAGCAGGAGGAGTCCTGCGCGGATCCAGCGGGGACGGGACACGTCGCGAACGATAGGCCCGGCAGCCGGATCGCGCAAGCGCTCGCTTCGGCGGCGCCGCGCCGCGCGAGGCCGTTCCGCCCGCCCGGCGCGAGATCCCGGCCGCCGACCCGCCCGCGCGGGTGGGACGCGCGGCGCGGCCGGACTACACTCCGCGCCATGAGCGCCGAACAGCAGTGGATCGTCGACGTCGACACCGACTCCTTCGTCCCCGAGGTCGCCGAGCGGTCGCGGGACGTCCCCGTCCTCGTCGACCTGTGGGCGACGTGGTGCGAGCCGTGCAAGACCCTCGGGCCGCTGCTCGAGAAGCTGGCGAACGAGACGCCGGGCCGCTTCGTGCTGGCGAAGTGCGACGTGGATCGCTCGCCGGAGCTGATGCAGTACTTCGGCCTGACGAGCGTGCCGTCGTGCATCCTGTTCGTCGGCGGCCAACCGGTCGACGCGTTCGTCGGCGTGTTGCCGGAGGCCGAGCTGCGCGCGTTCCTCGACAAGCACGTGCCGGCGGGCGAAGCGGCAGGCGACGGCGACGTCGTCAGCGAGGCGCGCGAGTTGTTCGCGGCGGGGGACGTCGAGACGGCGGTGATGGCGCTCGAAGCCGAGGTCGAGGAACCCGACGGCGACCCGCGCGCCGGCGCGGTGCTGGCGGACCTCCTGTTCGAGAGCGGCGACACCGAGCGCGCGAAGCAAGCGTTCGCGTCGCTGTCCGAGGACGCGCGCGAGACGGCGGAGGGCAAGGCGATCGCCGCGAAACTCTCACTGGCCGAGGGCGCCGCCGACCTGGCACCCCTGCGCGCGAAGGTCGACGCCGACCCGAAGGACGTCGGCGCCCGCGTCGAACTCGGCAAGGCCCTCGCCGCCGCCGGCGAAGCCGAGGAAGGCATGGAGCAACTGCTCGAAGCCTGCATGCGCGACCTGCACCACGACGACGACGCACCGCGCAAGGCGCTGCTCGAGGTCTTCGACGCCCTGGGAACGACCGACCCGTTGGTGATTGAGTTCCAGCAGCGTTTGAGCGTGCTGTTGTGTTCGTGAGCGGGCAATTCCAGGCAATACCGAGCCAGGGCGACGAGCACCAACAGGTTGTGTGCCCGCAATCGAAGCGCAGGGCGCGTCCGGGTTCCCGGACGCCGCGCCTCGCGTCGTCGCCTAATTCATCGCGTACAGCTGGACCGGACTTGTTCCCACGTCGGTGAACACGATCGACTCGCTGACGACGGTGCGGCCCATCGGGCCGCCCAGCAGGCGCACGCGGTAGCGCCCGCTGACCGGTAGCGGGATCACGTAGGGGGCGCGGTCGAATCGAATCAGCAAGTCCCGGGTTGTTCGACTCGGCAAGCTAGTCGGATCTTCCGTCGCTTCGAGGCAATCTGATTCGAACCTCGCAGGCCCCTGCCGCGGACCGTCCGTCGCCGCGACGGTCAGCGACAACCAGGGGAGTTCGGAGGCGTCGAACACGAGCTGCTGCTCATTGGACGCGTTCACATCGAACACGCCGCGCATGGCTTCCGGCAGTCGCGGGTCGGAAGAGATCACCAGCACGCGGAAGTCGCGATCCAGTTCAGAAATGCCGTCCGCTCGGAAGCGTTCCGAGCCGACCTGCTCGAACGACATTCGATGGAGCGGAGCAAAGCCGCCAGCCTGCGCCCGTGGTACCGAGGTAGAACTCGGGACCGTTGTAGGACGCGAGGTAGAACTCGTCCGGTGCACCCCGCACCTCCAGTACCGCAGACAGCGCCGACCCTCATGAGCAGGGGAGCGTCAGTTCGACGACCGGAATGCTCGTCGTCGGCCTCGGCACGCGGAACGGAACTTGCGCGTCGCAGTCGTCGAGGGACCACTCCGCTACCATCTTGAGTTCGGACGCGCTGGTCGTCTCTAATGCGCAGGCGATGACGATGCTGTCCGGTAAGTGTTCGAGCACCGTGCAGTCGTCCGTCGCCAGGGCGATCTCCTACTCGGAGACCAAGCGGTATCTCCTCTCTGCGCGATCGGCGCGCGTCAGGGTAAGAACCTCTCCGACGAGTCGAGGGAGCGTGCGTTCGGCACCGTCAGGACCGCGGAACACCAACGCGGCGCCGCAGATCGGAGGCACGAGCAGCTCCAGCTCCGAGGCCATTGGGACCTCGAATTCCGCGTCGGAGTAGAGAGACAGCGGAGACTGTCTCGCGTGCTCCTGCCCGGCCGCGTGCAAGCGTTAGGTTGCTCCGGGTGAGAGCTCGCTCGAGCCGAACGCGCCTCGATCGTCGGTCTTCACGATCAAAACTTCGCTGGGACCTGAGCAGGCCTCGATCAGTAACCCGCGGTTCATCTGCACGCGCGACGGCCGGATGACGAATTTGCAGTGGGCGACGGGGGTCCGGTCGACACCGAAAAGCACGCGCCCACTCGCGATGCGAGCGGGCGTCGAGCGGATCTCCACGGTCCCGCTCTCGAGCGTCGCTCGGTCCCAGCACACCCGCCGGTCGGGAGCGAAGCCCGGACTCGAAGCGCGCACGTCAAGTCCGCTCGGCATCTCATCGAATCAGAAGTCCGCGATGCCCGACGAGTCGGTGTTCGCGGAGCGCGGGTCGGTGCCCGCCAGCGACTCTACCGCGATCTCGGCGGAGGTGATCGGCTCACCGGTCGTCGCTGAAACGACCCGAACTCGGACCGTACCGCCGAAGACGGAACTCTTACTGCTTGATGGCGGGACCGAGGACAAGGAGGTGCGGGTACCGCCTGACTGGACTCCGATCGGCGGCGCCGAGGACTGCGTAATATCCGACTCTATCGGCGAGGCAATCGGATCCTGGGAGGCATCCGTCCGAACCCGGAGCGTCCAACCGAACTACACAACACCGACGGCCGCTGTCAGGATCAGGACCTTCAGGCTTGGGGGTTTCCAAGTCTTCCAGTGCCAGGCAGTTCTAACGGAGTTCAAGAAGCTCCTCAGGTTACTGTGATCAGGTACCGTGAAGGGTTCCATGTTTCGCTTGGCGCCCAAGCGGGAACGCTCGGGAGAGCAGTGTAGAGTTTCAGGGCTCGGTGGTTGCCCTAAGTCGATGAATAGCTATGGTTTGCAGCAGGGCTTCGGTGCGGGTTGCGGGTTGCGGGTTGCGGGTTGCTACCGTCCAAGGCAGGTTGATTGCACGGCAAGGCGATCGCCAGGGCGTGCTGTTCCTGGGATGCGAAGCCGCTTATCCACTAGAAATGGAGACGATGCGATGCGGAAACCCGGGTCAGCCGATCAGCGGATCAGAGTGTCGGTAAGAGCCTGCTTGCTCGCGACTGCGCTCTTACTTGTTACGACGCCAGAACGGGCAGGAGCCGACGCGTGCCCTACAGACAATCCCCTGGTCGATGTCAATTTTCCGAGCCTCTCCGGCTGTGGAGTGACGCCGGAAAGAGCACTTGGGAAGGCACTCATCACGGCATCCGGGGTCGTCTGTGATCTGTGTCCGAACGACGAGAAGTGTATGACGCTCGTGGAGTTCGATGGCGAAATAGAAGGCCCGCAGTGGACCACCGTGGAAATCGAGATTCTAGGAGTGAAGGTCAAGCTTTACTGTTTCACTAGTAGCGCGGTCGTTGGGAAGCTGAGTGTCGACTGTGCCGAGTGCTGATCTCAGCCTGATCGCCCTTTTGATTGCTTCGTAGTTTCGATGTGAGCCGGCTCATGGGATGGCGAGTCGTTACTGCTGGGGCGATCGCGATCGCGGTGGCTGTCGCCATCGGCGTCAATCTGTCATCAGGAAGCGCTAGTTCGCTAACGGAGTCCCCTTCCTCTTTAGGCTCGCGGGATGCGACAAACGATTCGAAACTCTTGAACGGAGTGGTTCAGGCGCCACGTGGAAGAGGCCAGCAGGCTTCTGCACGAATCCCCCTTCACCAGAAACCAGATGACGGCGAGCTTCTCGTTGTACGGGTCCTGAACGTCGAGACTGGCGAATTAGCCCAGCAAGGCTGGATCCAGCTCGTGCCCCTTCAGGCCTTCGAGTTCGTACCTTCGCAGCGCTCGGGAGAGGCGGGGAGTTGGATCGCATCGAGCCAGCGGATGATCACGGACGGCGCTTCGGGCAGATCCACCGTTCTTGCCGAGGAATCGATGATTCCCCACCAGCCGATTCAAGGGGGGGAGTGGCGAGGTCCGAAGCGCCAAGAGGACACCTTGGTTCGCTGCGTCAGGGTAGGAAGCTGCTACGGTGTGATCGTCGAAGGCGAGGTCATTCGCGCCGGCGCGAGCTCTGCGCTTGTCTCCGTAAGGCCGATGGGGTTCGCAGACCTTCGTGTCGTGGACGAGCAAAGTGGTTCTGACCTGAACGGTGTCGAAATCAGGGCGGTTCGATCGGGAGGCTCGAGCGTTCGTGGGAATATGAAGTTCAGGCTCCGACTCGATGGAGCTGCTGATGACATCGGGACCGTAGAGGCCCAGGGCGTAGAGCCACCCCAAGGTGCTGCAATACTGGTTAGTGGCGGAAGTTCACCGGTTAGAGTTCCACTGGCGGACCACGACCGCACTCTCTGGGTCCGCAGCGATGGGTATGCGTGGGGTCGATTGACGGTTCCGGCGGGAATGGGCCACGCAAGCGTTGAGCTGGAGCGTCGTACGGGGCTGACCATCTCGGTTGTCGGCGCGGAAGATCTGCGTGGGAGCTTCGAACTTCAAATTGTCAAGGAGGAAGAGACTCTCGCGCTCTGGGGGCCGCATCGCAAGAGTAGATCGTTCACCTTGAATGATGTTGGCGAAGGCAAATACGGTGTGATTCTCCGGCACATTTCGAGCCGAGGGTCAGTTCCGTTGTTTGCCGAAGAATTCGAGGTTCGCGGTCATGGGCTCGAACTCGCATTGCATGCACTGGATTTGTGGAAGGCTCTGCCTGACACAGGCGGCCTCTCGGTGCTCGTCCACGGAGGGGCACCCTCCGTGCTGGTCGACACCAGTCTCCGGCTCTCAGTCACCCCTCTTGTTGAGGGGAGCCGCTCGGAACCATTTGCCGACGTAACCCTTCTGCCCGCAGAGGTGATCGGACCGGGACGGAATGTCCAGTTCTCGAGCGTGCCTTGTGGAGTCTATATCGTCAAACTGGAGCCATGTGGCCTTCGAGCGCGAATAAGCGTTAAAGAGGGGAAGACCGTCAACACGAGTATGGACCTGTCCGATCTCGCCTCTGTAAGAGTATGGCCCGTGGACGGAGACGGATCTCTGATCGCCTCACCGAAAAGCAAGTGGGCGCTTCGATGGCGCCCGTCTTCGTTGAATGGGGATCCCGTGTCCTTGGGTGACGAGATTGACGCAGCGGAGCGCAGGGCAGAATGGAACACGGATCACTGGCGTCTATTATCTCCATCGGGAACAGGTTCTTGTGTCATCGTCGGGGAAGATGGAGGGTCGTTGAGCGTGGCTGAGACGTATAAGATCAGTGCAGGACCGCAAGAGATTGCTCTTGAAGTCAACAGTTTGTCCGTTTGCGAGTTGCGATTGAATGTGCGCGGGTTGACTGCTCGAGAGTTGGCGACTCTGGGGCAACTTCTCCGGGAAGGCTGGACTGGAGGCCCTCGCGTTAGGGTTCGGAAACGGTTGCCGACCGGCTTCCAGCCAGATCGACAGGACCGAACGCTATACTTGGAGTTCGATCGTGCAGGAATGTATCAGCTACAGTTCCCTGCCGTCGGGGAGAAGATTCCGAGCCGGTCGGGCCTGATTATGATCGAGGTTGGTCGCGGCAAGCGACCTTGTATCGAGCTCGAGTGGCGCTGACAGCTGATCGTGTCGTGCTTCGGCAGAACCTCGATCCTGATCCAGTCGCAATGTGACAGTTCGGCTACCCGTGATTTTGCGGATTGGGTTGGGATGGACGATGCGGGTCGCGTGAAGTGCAGCTGCTCCGGCGTCCTCTCGAATCCTCGTTCGGAGTTGTTCGACCGCATCCGCCTCACGCGTGCACGCGGCACGTGAGGCCCGTCGCGCGGATCTCGGCGGCGAAGGAGTCGAGCCACTCCGCGGGCAGGCGGCGCAGGTCGGGGGCTTCGGGTTGGTGCGACTCGCGAGCCAAGCCGTAGAGCTGCACGCCTTCCAGCGGAAGGCCGTCCGCGAGCGCGTCGTGCAGTCGCGCGAGGTAGGCGTCGCGTTCGTCGCGCGAGGGGGCGGCGCCCTTCCACTCGAAGACGCAGGTCTGGATCCAGGTCGGGCAAGCGCGCGCGCAGAGGGCGAGGTTCTTCGCCTGCCGGCCCTCCTCGGCGAGATCCCCGTTGATTGCCCGGCGCCCTTCGTTCGTCGCGCTGTCGAGCTTGAACCAGACCTCGCCGCGGTGCGCGTTGAGCAAGCGCAGGCCCGCTTGCACGTGGTCCTGGTGTACGAGCGTCCCGTTGGTGATCAGCACCACGCGCAGGTCGTCGAGCACCCCGCGTTGTGCAAGCACGTCGAGCACGCGCTGCACGCACGCCGCGAAGTCGCGCACGCTCGTCGGTTCGCCGTTGCCCGAGAACGCGACGTCGTTCAGGCGCCGCGAGCCCTCGGGCACCGAGGTCTGCATGAAGTCGCCGTCGATCGCGTACCGCAGGAAGCCGTCCAGCTCCGACGCGAGGCGGTCCAGGTCGATCTCGGGCGCCTTGCCCTTCACCAGCCCCGGCACCTGGCAGTAGACGCAGCGGAAGTTGCAGGCGTCGTTCGGGTTCAGGTTGACGCCGATCGAGACGCCGCGCGCGCGCCGCGAGACGACGGGGTAGACGTACAGGAGGTCCGCGACGTCGCGGTCGTGGTCGGAGACGGTCAGGCGCATGGCGCGCAGGATAGCAACGCGCGCGCCGCGGCGTCCGGTCGGCCTCAGCGCGGCGCGGCGACGAGCTCCGCGCAGTGCGCGGCCACCGACTCGCCCAGCGCGTCGAGCTCGTACCCGCCCTCGAGCAGCGAGACCAGCTTGCCGCCGCACACCGACGCGGCGCAGGCGACGAGCGCGCGCGTCATCTCGCGGTAGCCGTCCGTCGTGACGCGCGTGCCCGACAGCGGGTCGCGCTCGTGCGCGTCGAATCCCGCGGACAGCACGATCGCGCCCGGCGCGAAGGCCTCGATCGCGGGCAGCGCGTGGTCCTCGAGCGCCGCGCGCCACTCCGCGTCGCCGGTGCCCGCCGCCAGCGGCAGGTTCAACGTCGCGCCCTCGCCGTCGCCGCGCCCGCGCTCGGAAGCGGCGCCGGTGCCGGGCCAGTGCGGCGCCTGGTGGATCGAGACGTACAGCACGCTCGGGTCCTCCTCGAACAGGTGCTGCGTGCCGTTGCCGTGGTGCACGTCCCAGTCGATCACGGCGACGCGCTCGATCCCGTGCGTCGTCTGCAGGTCGCGCGCGAGCAGCGCCGCGTTGTTGAACAGGCAGAAGCCCATCGCGCGGTCCGCCTCGGCGTGGTGGCCCGGCGGGCGCACGGCGCAGAAGGCGTTCTGCCACTTGCCCTTCGCGACGGCGGATCCGGCGGCCAGCGCCGCGCCGACGGCGGACAGCGCGGCGACCAGCGAGCGCTCCGACACCTGCGTGTCCGCGTCCAGCGCCACGCGCCCGACCTTCCGGGCCTGGTTCACCGCGGCGCGCACCGCCTCGACGTGCGCGGGCGTGTGCAAGGTCGTCACCGCGTCCGCCTTGACCGGCTGCGCCTCCGCGGGCGCCAGGTCGTCGACCAGCCCGGCGGCGCCGAGCGCCTGGAACACCGCCTGCAAGCGCTCGGGCCGCTCCGGGTGACCGGGGCCCGTGTCGTGCTCCAGGAAGACCGGCGCCGTGACGAAGCCGGTGGGGGCCGCGCCGCTCATGAGCCGATGTCGAACACCTTGCCGTAGCGCGCGTGTTCGGCGACTTCCTTGAAGTCGGGGTCGACGGCGAGCTCCTTGCGCCGCTCCGCCGGGATCAACGACTTCTCGATCCACTGGCTGGCCTCGCGCACCTTGCCCAGGCGGGCGTAGGCGCGCGCGAGCGACTCCTGCCACTCGACGCGGCGGTCCGTCGGGCTCTGCATCGGCGCGGCGAGCGCCTTGACGTAGTCCTTCGTCGCCTGCTTGTAGTCCTGCAGGCGGAAGTGCATCTCGGCGCGCGCGGCCCAGTTGCGCGCCAGCTCGTCGTTCTCGTCCAGGTCGCGGTCGAGCGGCTCGAGCAGGTCGCGCTTCGCCGCGCGGTCGCCGGCGCGCGCGAGCGCCACGCGCGCCTCGGTCCCCAGCGGCCCGGTGCGCAGCGACAACGTCTCGATCGTGCGCTTCACGTCGCGCGACCACTCGTCCTCGAAGTCGGCGAGCAGGCCGACGTACAGGACGCCCAGGTCGGTGGGGTAGTTCTGGTACGCCAGCAGCGCCAGGAAGGCCTGGCACACCTCGTCGTCCACCGCCTCGGGGCACGCGCGGTAGTACCCGACCAGCTGGACCGCGAAGTTCGACGCGGCCTTCGAGTCCGCCAGCAGCGCGCCGACCTGCGACGCCGACGACGTGCAGCGCGCCGTCGTCAGCGCTTGCAGCGCGATGCGCGCCAGGTCCTTGTCGGCCGGGTCCAGGCTGTCCGCGACGAAGGCGTCGTTCTGCGGCCCGCCGATGGAGGCGATCGCGCCGAGCAGCGCGTCGCGCGGCGGCCCGCCCTCGACCGCGAAGAGGCGGCGCAGGATCGGCGACACGCGGTCGCCTTCAGCGGTCGAACCCAGGACGCGCAGCGCGTTGCGCTTGCCGAGGGTCGTGCCTTGCTCGACGATCCGCAGCAGCTCGTCGGTGATCGCCGTCGTGTCGAGCTCGGTCAGGACGCGCGACACCTCCATCGCGCGCCGCCGGACGGCCTCGACCTCGCTGTTCGCGCCCGGGTCGATCTGCCGCGCCAGGATCGGCGCCGCGTCGGGCCCCAGCTTGACGAGGCGGTCGCGCAGCGCGCCGACCTCCGACGCGCCGCCGGCGTCGATCGCCAGCTCGAGTTGCCGCAGCAGCGCGTCGACCTCCTCGCGCAGCGCCTCGAGGCGCGCGTCGCGTTGCGCGCGGTAGGACTCCAGCAGCTCCTCCAGCGTCACGCGGTCGTCGCCGGTGGCGCGCGGCGTGGCCGTCGCGGCGGGCGGCGTCGCGGTGAGCGAGAGGACGGCGAGGGCGGTGAGGAGGGGCGACGGCATGGAGGGCGCGGGGGTGCGGGACGCTCACTCTAGTCGCCGCGGCGCGCGCCGTCGCGCGCTTTCCCCGGCCGGATCGGACGCGCGGGTCGGCCGCTCGGATCGATCGCGCGGATCGATCACGCACCTCGGTCGCGCGGATCGGCCCGCCCGCGCCCTGGTCCCGCGCCCGCGTGCCCGCCCACGGTGTGAGCGCGCGGTATCGGCGCGCGGTGTCGGCGCGCGCGGCATCCGCGCGAGCGGACCCCGCGGCCGCCGCTCAGGCGCTGCGGCGCGGCATCGGCGCCAGCACGACGTAGCGCTCGCGCCGGGCCACCGTGCCGGGCGGGATGCCCAGGCGGTTCACGGCGCCGTCGGCGGCGTCCACGTCCGGCGCCGCGTCGCCCGCGGATCGCGCGTCGCGACGGGGCGGATCCTCCGGCAACGCCGCTTCCCCCGTGACCATCCCGAAGACGGCCGACAGGCGCTTGCGGTGGCGGAAGATCCAGGCGTGCATGCCCTTGGATCGGCACGCCGCGCGCGCGGAGTGGAGGCCGAGCGGCGAAAGCGCGCGCCGCGGCGTCGACCCCTTCCCAGCCGCGCGCCGAGATGGTCTCCTGTTCGGTTCGCGGTCCGCCGCGCGACTCCCATGCAGCCCTCCCGAGCCCACCCGCACCCCGCGCCCCACGCCGCCCGCCGCGCGTCGTGGACGCACGACGTCGTCGTCGTCGGCGGCGGTCACGCGGGCGTGGAGGCGGCGCTGGCGGCCGCGCGGATCGGCGCGCGCGTGGCGCTCGTCACGCAGCGCGCCGACAAGATCGGCGAGATGTCGTGCAACCCCGCGATCGGCGGCCTCGGCAAGGGCCAGATCGTGAAGGAGATCGACGCGCTCGGCGGCCTGATGGGGCGCGTCGCGGACGCGACCGGCATCCAGTTCCGCATGCTGAACACGCGCAAGGGCGCCGCCGTGCGCGCACCGCGCTGCCAGTCGGACCGCCACGCCTACCGCGAGGCCGTGACCGCCGCCGTGCGCGACGCGGCGGGCGTCGAGGTCGTCGAGGGCGACGTGCGATCGCTGGTGTTCGTCGACGGTCCGCTCGACCACCTGGTCGGCGCGGACCGCGAGCGCGCGCGGTGGGTCGGCGGCGTGCGCTTGACGGACGGCCGCGAGCTGGCGTGCGGCGCGGTGGTGCTGACCACCGGCACCTTCCTGCGCGCGGTGATGCACACCGGCGAGGCGCAGGCGCCCGGCGGTCGCGCGGGCGAGGGCTCGGCGGAAGGGCTGTCGGCCGACCTGGAGGACCTGGGCATCGCGCTGGGCCGCCTGAAGACCGGCACGCCGCCGCGCCTCTCGCGCGACTCGATCGACTGGAGCGCGCTGGAGGAGCAGGGCGGCGACGCGGACCCCGTCCCGTTCTCGTGGGCGACCGACCGCGCGCGCTTCCCGGTGCTGCCGCAGGTCGCCTGCCACATCACGTGGACGAACGAGCGCACGCACGCCGTCATCCGCGACAACATCCACCGCGCGCCGATGTACGCCGGCGCGATCCAGGGCGTCGGCCCGCGCTACTGCCCGTCCGTCGAGGACAAGGTGATGCGCTTCGCCGACAAGGACCGGCACCAGCTGTTCCTGGAGCCGGAGAGCCTCGAGACCGACTGGATCTACGCGAACGGCGTGTCGACGTCGTTGCCCGCGGAGGTGCAGGAGGCGTTCGTGCGCAGCATCCCCGGGCTGGAGCGCGCCGCGTTCCTGCGGCACGGCTACGCGGTCGAGTACGACTTCGTGCAACCCAGCCAGTTGTACGACACCTACGCGCTGCGGCGCGTTCCCGGCCTGTCGCTGGCGGGACAGATCAACGGCACGTCGGGCTACGAGGAAGCGGGCGCGCAGGGCTTGATGGCCGGCGCGAACGCCGCGCTGTGGCTGGCGGACCGCGAGGCGTTCGTGCTCGGTCGTCACGAGGCCTACATCGGCGTCTTGACCGACGACCTGGTCGTGTCGAACCCGACCGAGCCCTACCGCATGTTCACCAGCCGCGCGGAGTACCGCTTGTTGCTGCGCCAGGACAACGCGGACGCGCGCTTGACCGAGCGCGGCGCCGAGCTGGGCCTGGTGGGGGACGCGCAGCTCGCCGCGTGGCGCGCGCGACGCGACGCCGCGGTCGCGCTGCGTGAGGCGCTGGCGGCGACGCGCTTGCCGGGCGGCGCGAAGACGCTGGAGGACCACGTCCGCCGGCCCGAGGTGTCGCTGCGCGAGCTGGCGCGCGAGGAGCCGGCGCTGGCCGCGTGGCGCGACGACGGCGCGCTGCTGGACGTCGTCGAGACCGACGTGAAGTACGAGGGCTACGTCGAGCGCCAGCGCGCCGACGTCGCGCGCCTGGCGCGCCAGGAATCGACGGAGATCCCCGCCGACTTCGACTTCGCGGACCTCGCCGGGATGGCGACGGAGGCGCGCGAGGTGCTGGGCCGGCTGCGCCCGCGCACGCTGGGCGCCGCGTCGCGCGTGGCCGGCGTGCGGCCGCCGGACGTCGCGCTGCTGGCGATCCACCTGGAACGTCGGCGACGCGCGACGAGCGGGGCCGCCGGCGAGTAGAGTGCGCGCCATGCCGCGCCTCCGCTCGTCCGTGATCGCCTCGTCGTTCCTCGCCCTCGCGGCGCTGTGCCTGCCGTCCCCGCTCGCGCGCGCCCAGGGGGCGCCGGGGTCGACGGAGCAGGGCTCGCCCGGAGCGCAGGGGACGCCCGAGACGCCCGGATCCCCCGAGACGACGGGGGGGCCGGGCTCGGGGCCGGGGTCGGCGCCCGGGGCGGCGACCGACGCGATCCTCGACGCGCCGCCGACCGAGCGCGCGATCGGCGACTTCCTGGCGGCCTTCGCGGCGGCGAGCCCGATCGACGACCGCGTGCGCGCGCGGGTCGACGCGCTGATCGGCGCCGCGCGCGTCGGCGACCGCGAGCGCCTGCGCGCCTCCATCGACGACGCGGAGCTGCTGCGGCGCGCGGAGGTGCTGTCCGGCGTGCCCTACGGCGACCTCGAGCGCGAGGCCCTGTGGCGCGTGTCCGTGGAGCCGTTGCTGGTCGAGCTGGAGGCCGCGCTCGCCGCGCCGACGGTGGCGGGCGGCGACGACCTGCGCCTGCAGCGCGAGGCGAAGACCGGCACGCTGTACGTCGTGCTGCGCCTGCGCGACGCGGTCGACCTGCGCGACCGCTACGTCCACTTCGCGCTCGACGCCGGCGACGCGCGCAAGGTCACGGACTTCCTGCTCGACGACGCGGTGCTGTGGGCGTCCGAGCAGGTCGGCCTGGCGCGCTCCGCGCGGCGCGCGCCGGAGAAGGCGCACGTCGTGCTCGACCGCTACGCCGACGGCTTGCAGGGCGCGCTGGCGATGCACGAAGAGGGCCGCACGGAGGAAGCGCTGGGCGCGCTGTCCGACCTTCGCGAGGACGCCGAGTCGCTCGGCCTCGAGGTGCCCGTCGGGTACTGGTTCACCGTGCTGGAGGTGTCGTTCTCCGGCGGCCGCCGCGACATCGCGGACTACGCCGCGCTGCGCCTGGTCGGCTTGCGGCCGTCGCTGGCGCTGCCGCGCTTCTACCGCGGCCGCATCGCGCTGGACGCGGGGAAGTGGGCGGCGGCGCGCGCGCACCTCGAGAGCTACCAGCACCTCGTCGGCCTCGACGCGCAGGCGCTGGCGATGATGGGCGACGCGTACGAGGGCGAGGGTCGGCTGGAGGAGGCCCGCCGGTGCTGGCGCGCGGCGCTGGACGAGAACCCGGACCTGACCGACGCCTTGTTCTCGCTGGGCCTGCGCCTGGAGGGGGACGCGGACGAGGTCGCGCTGCGCTTCGCGCGCACGCGGCGGCCGTTGTTGCACGTCGAGCCCCTGCTGAACGCGTGGGCCGCGCGCGGCGCGTGCGACGCGGTGTTCGCGCTGGCGGCCGCGCGCCGCGAGCAGGAGCCGCGCGACCCGAACGCGTACTACTACGCCGCGACCTGCGCGCTGCGCGAGGGGCGCTTCGAGGAGGCGCAGGAGCTGGCGACCGCCGGGCGCGCGCTGGCGCAGGAGTCCGAGCGCCGCGCCTACGACGCCGTGTGGGTCGAGGCCGCGTGGTCGCGCGGCGACCCCTTGCAGGCCTACCGCGACGCGCCCGACCGCGCCTTCGCCTTCGACGCGATCGCCGAACAACTCCTGTTCGGCGGCGGCGACCCGGCGCAGCTGCGCGAGTTGATCGAGCTGCGCCGCGCCGACGACGACCAGGACGTGTGGATCCCGTACTACGAGGGCCAGCTGTTCCGCGCGGAAGGCATGCACCGGGACGCCGACGACCGCCTGCGCATCGGCTACACGCACGCGCTGGAGACGCAGGACGCCGAGCGCGCCGCCGCGTACCGCCTGGCGCGCGCCGAGAACGCCTACGAGGGCGGCAGCGGCGTGCAGGCGTACCAGCAGATGCCGGACGAGGACGTCTACCGGCGGTTGCTGCAGCTGGCGCTGCGCGCGAACGACGACGAGACGCTGGCGGACCTGTTGACGCTGCGCAAGGAGCGCGCGCCCGACGACCCGCACGTCGGCTTCTGGATCGCGCACACGCAGATCCTGGCGGGGCAGGAGGAGCGCGGGCTGGAGCGCCTCGTCGCGAAGCGCGAGGAGTACGAGCGCGACCCGGTCCTGCTCCCTTGGCTGGAGAGCGACCTGGTGCGCGGGTGTCTCCGCGTGGGCCGGATGGAGGACGCGCGGCGCTTCGCGGAGATGTCGACGGCGCGCGACGGCGACCCGGCGCTCGAGTTCCTCGTGCACGTCGCCGCCGGCCGCGTCGAGGCCGCGGAGAACACCTTCAAGCGCCTGCGCGAGCTCGGCTACGACGCGACGTGGGCGTACCAGGACCCGGACGTGGGCGCGCGCCTCGCCGAGGACGAGGCGTTCGCGAACTTCCGCACGCTGTGGCCGCCGCGCCCGCGCTAGCTCGCTGAGGCGCGCGGGCTAGACTGGCGCGCATGCTGCTCGCTCTCGCCATGTCCTGGGGCGCGTCGTGCGCCGTCGTCGCTCCCGCGCCGCTCGTGCCCGCCGCGCCGCAGGAGTCCGCGCGGCGCGACGCCGCCGACGCGCTGCTC
>JAUHYB010000313.1 GCA_030426745.1 bacterium | reverse complement strand
ACGACCTTCGCCGAGCTGCGCCGCGCGCCGCAGGTCGCGGACGCGTTCCCGGTCGTCGCCGAGATGGCCGCGACGATCGGCGCGCTGCAGATCCAGAGCCGCGCCACGGTGGGCGGCAACATCGCGAACGCGTCGCCGGCGGGCGACTCCTTGCCGGTGTGGCTGGCGCTCGGCGCGACGGTCGAGCTGGCGGGTCCCGGCGGCCGGCGCAGCGTCCCGTACGACGAGGTGCACGTGGACTACCGGCGCACGGCGTTGCGGCGCGGCGAGCTGATCGTCGGCCTGTTCGTTCCTCCCGCGCGGCCCGACGAGGTCTTCGCGTTCCGCAAGGTCGGCACGCGCGCGGCGCAGGCGATCTCGAAGGTCGTCGTCGCGATGCGCGCGCGGCGCGACGGCGACGCGCTGCTCGACGTGCGCCTCGCGGCGGGGTCGGTCGCGCCGGTCCCCGTGCGCTTGCGCGAGGCCGAGCGCGCCGCCACGGGCCGCGCGATCGACGACGCCGTCGCCGCGGACGTCGGCGCGGCCGCGGCGGGCGAGGTGACGCCGATCGACGACGTGCGCTCGACCGCCGACTACCGCCGCTTCGCGCTGGCGCGCGTGGTGCGCCGCGTCGTGCTGCGCGCGGTCGCCGGGGACGCCGGCGCGGAGGCGTCCGACCGATGACGGCGGCGCTGGTCGACGCGCACGCGCACCTCGCGCGCGGCCTGTGCGCGGCGGGCCTGGTGCCGACCGACGCGGTGGAGCGCGGGTTCCTGACGGCGCACCGGGAGCTGTGGTGGCGCTACGACCGCGCGCTGGACGAGGCCGCGTTGCGGGCGTCCGTGCGCCTGGCCGTCGCGGACGCCCTGCTCGCCGGCACGACCGGCGCGGTCGACCACCACGAGTCGCCGAGCTGCATCGAGGGCAGCCTGGACGTCGTCGCGGACGCGTGCCAGGAACTCGGCCTGCGCGCGGTGTTGTGCTACGCCGTCACCGAACGCAACGGCGGGCGCGACGAGGCGCGGCGCGGGCTGGAGGAGAACGCGCGCTTCCTGGCGTCGAACGACCGGCGGCTGGTGCGCGGCGTGCTCGGCGTCCACGCGAGCTACACGGTGTCCGACGAGACGTTGCGCGAGATCGGCGACGTGGCGCGCGACCTGGACACCGTCGTGCACGTCGCCGCGGCGGCGGACTCGGCCGACGTCGCGGACGCGCGGGTGCGCGGCTTCGACGGGCCGCTGCAGCGCCTGCTGGAGCTGGGCGCGCTGCCCGAAGGGTCGGTCGTCGCGCACGCGGTGGGGCTGGGCGAGCGCGAGGTCCGGCTGGCGAACGAGCACGGCCTGTGGCTGGTGCAGTGCCCGCGGTCGAACGCGCGCGGGCGCTCGGGCTACCCGGCGGCGCTGCACCTGGCGCGGCGGGCGGCGCTGGGGACCGACGGCATCGGCGGGGACCTGGTGGCGGAGGCCGCGCAGCTCGCCGCGGACGCGCCGGGCCGCGAGCCGGACCCCGAGGGCTGCACCGCGCGGCTGGACGGCGGCGCGGCGATCCTGGCCGAGCGCTTCGGCGGAGCGGCGCGGACGCCCGCGGCCGAGCTGGCGATCGGCAGCCTGCGGGTGGACGGCTGCGAGGTGGTCGCGGCCGGGCGCCTGGTGGCCGCGGACGGGGACGCGATCCGGGCCGAGGCCGAGGTCCAGGCGGGCCGCGTCCTGGCGCGGATGGAGCGCGGCTGACGCGCGAGAACGATCGTTCCGTCGCGGTCGGCGGGCGCTCGCCGGGCGAGAAAACGGAACTCGAACAGATTTCGGGGCCTCTCACGGGCCCGCGAGGCCGGATCCCGGACGCCTTCCACAGCTCGTCCGGATCCCCCCTGGACGGATCGGGATAGCATCCATGAGGATGAATGCCTGCCGGCGGCCTCGCCGTCCGGCGGCGCAGCGCCCCGCCTCGGGCGCCGCGCTCACCTGGCCATCGAACCGGCTCCCCCCCCAGGCCGCGACTCCTCGGAGCGCAACGCGGCGGGAGAGGACCACCATCAGGAGACAACTGGACCATGACCTTCGAGCACACGTGGGCGCGCTTCGCGCTCGGACTTGCGGCGACCTTCGGCCTGACAGCCGCCGCGCAGGCCCAATGCGGAACCGCCGACACCTACGAGGACAACGACGACTGCCTGTCCGCCGTCGTCCTGACCCCGGGCACCTACACGGGCCTGACCTGCCAGGGTCCCGCGGACCCCGGCGGTGACGACCGCGACTTCTACCGCGTGACCGTGCCCGCCGGCGAGCAGATCGCCGTCGACGTGCTGCACACCTGGTCCGCGACCGAGGACATCGACAGCTACATCTACGACGCGTCGAACCCCACCTGCGGCGACAAGACGACGTTCCTGGACGACGGGTACACCTCGACGGACAACGAGAACATGACCTGGTCGAACACGACCGGGGCGTCCGTGGACGTCATCGTCGAGGTCAGCGCCTGGCTCGGCGGCACCACGCAGGTCATCTGCGACGACTACGACCTGGTCATCACGGTCGGCCCCGACCCGTGCCTCTCGACGCCGGACGACGGCTTCGAGGACAACGACACCTGCGGCGCGGGCGCGGTGCTCCCGGCGGGCCTCCACACGGGCCTGTACCTCCACGTCAACGACATCGACCACTACGAGATCACGATCCCGGTCGGTCAGGTGCTGAACGTCACCCAGACCTACAGCGCCGCGGTCGAGCTCTACGTCGACCTCTACGACGACAACGCGTGCACCACCTACCTGACCGGCGCCGGTTGGGGCCTGGGTAACAACACGTTCACGTACGCGAACACGACGGGCGCGCCGCAGACCGTGTACATGTGGTGCGACATCGACGACTTCACCGGGGACTGCAACACGTACGACCTGGACATCAGCTTCACGCCGGACCCCTGCCAGCAGACGGGCAACGACGACGCGCTGGAGGAGAACGACGACTGCGCCTCGGCGACGACGATCGGCTCGCAGACCTACACGGGCCTGTTCGTCTCGAAGGCGGACCCCGACGTCTACACCTTCCAGCTCGCGCCGGGCGGCACGGCCGACTTCTCGTGCGACCACAACGCGCTGAACGGCGACATCGACCTGTTCCTGTACGACGACACGCCGGGCGCCTGCCTGGACGGCATCAGCTTCCTGGTGTCGGCCGAGACGGGCAACGACAACGAGATCCTGACCTACACGAACACCACGGGCGCGACGGTCACGTACTTCCTGCACGTCGAGGTCTGGGCCAGCTCGGACGTCGACTGCAACAACTACGACCTGGTCTCGACGCTGGTCGGCAACCAGATCGCCACCCCGATGTGTCAGGGTGACGGCACCTTCGACGCGGGCTCGGGCCCGGCGAGCTGCCCCTGCGCGAACGAGTCGGCGGTCGGCGCGAACGAGGGTTGCCAGAGCAGCCTGGGCTTCGGCGCCGTCATCGAAGCGACCGGCTCGAACTCGGTCGCGAACGACGACATCGTCTTCCACCTGTCGCAGGCCCGCGCGAACCAGCCGAGCTTGCTGGTGCAGGGCTCGGTGCTGATCGCGGTGCCGTTCAAGGACGGCATCCTCTGCACGGGCAACCCGACCGAGCGGATCGAGGTCGTGTTCCTCGACTCGAACGGCGAGGGTTCGACGACGGCCTCGATCATCACCGAGGGCAACGTCGGCGTCGGCGACACGCGCTACTACCAGTTCTGGTTCCGTGACCCGGGCGGCGTGAGCCCCTGCGGCAGCGGCTCGAACTTCTCCTCGGGCCTGCGCGTGACCTACAACTGATCGCGCCGGGGCTTCCGGGCCCCGCCCAGGATCGCGAACGAGCGAGGCGGCCCCGACGGGTCGCCTCGCTCTCTTCGTGTCGCGCGGCGCGCGCGCCGTCGCCGCGCGGACGCGGCTTTGTCCGTGCGTCGAGGAGCGCGATCGCCCAGGATGCGCGGCCGGAGGAGACCCATGCCCGCACCTGTCCGCGACCAACGCATCCAGACGACCTGCTTGTTGATCCTGAGCGGCGTGGCGCTCGCGCTGTCGCTCTACTGGTTGCGCAACGTCATGGTGCCGTTCGTGCTGGCGGTGTTCCTGAGCTTCGCGCTGGCGCCGCTCGTCGACCTCCTGATCCGGCGCG
>JAUHYB010000312.1 GCA_030426745.1 bacterium | reverse complement strand
TCCGCGACCTCGCGGTCGACCGCAGCTCGTTCGACCGGATCATCCAGTCGGGCGGCTTCGTGTCGGTGAACACCGGGAACCCGCAGGACGCGAACGCGCTGCCGATCCCGAAGCAGAACGCCGACGAGGCGATGGACGCCGCGGCGTGCATCGGTTGCGGCGGCTGCGTCGCGGCCTGCCCGAACGCGGCGGCGATGCTGTTCACCAGCGCCAAGGTCTCGCAGCTCGCGCTGCTGCCGCAGGGCCAGCCCGAGCGCCAGTCGCGCGTGATCGCGATGGTCGAGGCGATGGACTCCGAGGGCTTCGGCAACTGCACGAACGAGTCGGAGTGCGAGGCCGCCTGCCCGAAGGGCATCTCGGTCACGAACATCGCGCGCATGAACCGCGAGTACCTGCGGGCGTCCTTCCTGGGCAAGGGCGAGTGACGCGACGCGGTCGCTGACCGCCGCGACGTCGGCGGCCGCGACGACCGAACGCCCGGAGGGGGAGTGACGCGCCGGCGTCGCTCCCCCTCCGGCCGTTCGGTGACGACCACTCTGTGACGTCTACTCGGTGACAGCCGCTTCGAGACGGGCGCCCGGAGCCTGCCGATCGACGGCGGCCGCTGCGCGACGCGCGTTCCGTCGATCGGGCGGCGGCGCGTCTAGTCGGCGGACCGGCGGTCCCCCACCCGGGCGCACAGCTCGCCGAGCGTGCGCGCCTCGTCGGCGAGGGCCGTCAGCTCGGCGGTCGGCACGCCCGCCGCGCGCGCGACGGCGCGCAGCGCGAGCGCGTCGCGACAGCGGTCGCCGCGCGCCACCAGGAGCCCGCGCGCGCCGGTCTGGTCGAGCCGGGCGCGCGCGGCGGCGGCGGTCGCGCACTCGACGGCGCGCACGCCGCGGCTCTCGAGGCCGCGCCGCACGCGGCGCCGTTGCACGGGGTCGCCGTCGCACACGATCACCGCCTCCGCGTCCGCGGCGTCCGCGCGCGGCAAGGACACGACGCAGCGCGTACCGGCGCCGCGCTCGGACTCGATGTCGAGCTCCGCGCCGAGCTCGCGCACGCAATCCAGCACGCTGGTGGTGCCGAAGCCCGTGCTGCCGCGCCCGCTCGCGCCGGCGCGCATCCAGCGCTCGAGCTGGCGCTCGTCCATCCCGCGGCCGTCGTCCTCGACGACGATCTCGACGCGCGCGGCGTCCGCGGCGCGCCCTTCCAGCCGCACGTCGCCGCCGTCGTCGGTCGCGTGCAGGGCGTTCAGCAGCAGGTTGCGCAGCACGCGCCGCAGCAGGACCTCGTCGACCTCGACGGCCAGGCCGCGCGGGCAGCGCAAGCGCGCGCCGACGCCGGGGCGGTCCGCGAGCTCGGCCGCGGCGCGCAGCTCGGTCTCGAGCAGCCCGCGCAGCGCGCGCGTCGTCGCGCCGCCGCCGTCGCCGGTCAGGAACGCCTGGGACAGCGCGCGCGCCTCGCGCAGCGCGTTCGTCAGCGGCGCCGCGTCGCCGTCCGGCCCGAGCTCGCGCAGGCGCTCCAGCTCCAGGCTCGCCAGCGACAGCTGGTTGCGCAGGTCGTGCGCCACGCCCGCGGCCGCCGCGCCGCGCCGCACCAGGGTCTCCGCGCGGTCGCGCTCGCGCGCGTGTCGGTCCAGCCGCTCGCAGGCCGCGAGGGCCTCGATCCACTCGCCGAAGCGCGCGGCGTCCAGCGCGAGCGCGTCGCCGGACTCGATCCACAGCCGGTCGCCGGCGGCGCCGCAGCCCGCGATCGCCGCGCGCAGGCCCGTCGCGCGCGCGCCCGGCCAGCGCTCCAGTTCGCGCGGTCCCAGCGCGCGGGCGGTCCCCGGCGCCAGGCTCAGGAGGAGCGGCCAGGGCAGGTGGCGCGGCAGCTCGGCGGCGCCCGCGTCGCCGCGCCGGCCGGCCGCGCGGACCCGCCGGCCCTCGCCGCCGTCCACCGGCAACCAGACCGCCGCGCGCGCGCCGCTCTCGGCCAGCAGGGCGTCCAGCCAGGCTCCGCGGGGGTCGTCGCCGTCGCGCAGGGCCCGCAGGGTCGCCAGCGCGGTCGGGGCGGCTCGGCTCGTCGCACCGCTCGCCGGGCGGAGGCCCGAGGGGGCGGCGAGGCGCCGCGTGTCGCTCGCTAGGGGGTCCACGGGGCGCAGTCTGCCCGCCGGAGAGGCTCGTTGGAAGGGCGCGGAGGGCGCTCCTCGGGCTCCGCCCTCGCGCCGCCGCCGCGTCCCATCGATGGGCCGCGCGCCCGCCGGATCGGGGGTCTGGGCCCCACCCTGTTCCGATCCCGAAACGCGAACCGGGGGTCGCACGGAGCGTGACGGGGGTGCCGTGGGCGGGTAGCCCCCACCGAACCCGCTCTCGCTTTGTTTCCCGCGGCGCCCTGCCCTACCATGGGCGCCCGCGGCGCTCCCCGGCACGGCCCTTGCTCCTCGTGCCGGTTGCAACCGCCCGACGGCGCCGGCGGGGTCGCGGATCGAGCGCTCGATCCGCCCGCCGGCTCCCCCACCCTTCTCTCCGGAGATCGATCGTACCCATGAAGAAGTTCCTCCTGACGTCCGCCCTCCTGGCCGGCGGCGTGCTCGGCCTGCAGGCGACGAGTCTCGGACACGGCGGCACGTACCGCGGCCCCGGTGACACCGTCCCGCCCGGCGGCGGCGGCGGAGGCGGCGGCGGCGGCCCGTCGACGCCCGGCCCCGGCGGCCCGTCGACCCCCGGCCCCAGCGGTCCTTCGACGCCCGGCCCCAGCGGCCCCTCGACCCCCGGCAGCGGTCCCTCGAACCCCGGTCCCTCCGGCCCGACCACCCAGGGCGGCGGCGACACCGGCCCGGACCTGACCACCTGGCAGTTCTGGTGGGGCTTCAACAAGGACCCGTACCTGAACCTGAAGGCGCGCATCCACTCCGGCGCGACCGCGACCGGCAGCGACGACTTCTTCATCGGCCACGGCCAGCAGAGCCAGGCGAAGAACAACTACAAGCCGTCCGAGGCGGACATCCGCAACAAGGTCGTGCCGATCCTGATCGAGGCCATCGAGAAGGAGTCGAACAACGACATCGTGACCGCCGCGCTCATCGCGCTGGCGAAGATCGGTGACGAGAAGGGGCAGGACGGCGTCAGCCGCTTCGAGGCGATCATCAAGACGCGCCTCGACGACTCGGTGCAGGAGATCAGCGAGACGGCGTGCGTGTCGCTCGGCATCCTCGCCAACCCCGCCTCGATCGACGTGCTCGAGCAGATCGCGACGGACCAGCCCGAGGGCCGCCGCCTGGTCGGCAAGCCCGAGTCGCAGATCTCCTACCGTACGCGCGCGTTCGCGATCTACGGCCTCGGCCTGATCGGCTACGCGTCCGAGGACCCGGCGCATCGCCAGCGCATCGTGCAGATCCTGCACGGCTTGCTCGAGTCGCCGCGCTTCTCGACGCGCGACATCAAGGTCGCCAGCATGATCTCGATGGGCCTCGTGCCGATCGCGCAGCTCGCGAACCCCGAGCCGGTCGACGGCGAGGACGAGCCCGAGTACATGCCCTGGGACTCGCGCGAGGCGCAGATCGACTACGTCATCGAGTTCTTCGAGACGGAGAACGACAAGAACCGCGACTACATGGTCCGGGCGCAGGCGCCGCGCGCGCTCTCGCTGCTGATCGCCGGCGCTCCCGCCGAGTACAAGGAGACCGTCGCCGACAAGCTGATGGAGTACTTCGGCGGCCGCACCCAGAAGGGCGAGTCGCAGCTGCGTCAGTCGGCCGTGCTCGCGATGGGCGCCATCTGTGACGCCGACGCGGACGACGTCGACAAGGAGCTCCGCCGCCGCCTGTTCAAGGCCGTGGAGGACTCCGACCAGCAGGTGAAGCACTACAGCATCATCGCGCTCGCGCAAGCCGGCGGAAACCTCGGCGAGGGCGAGAAGGTCGAAGACGGCCTGAAGGAGATCCGCAAGCACCTCGCGGGTCAGCTCGCGCGCGGCAAGGCGCGGAAGTCGTGGGCCGGTCTCGCGATCGGCGTCATGGAGCGCAAGATCGCGGACAACGACGGCCCCGTCAGCGAGGAGCAGCTCAACGCCGTGATGCTCGCGCTGCAGGACGCCAAGGCGGTCCGCGAAGTCGGCGCGTACGCGATCGGCCTCGGCATCGCCAAGCACATCTCGGCGA
>JAUHYB010000311.1 GCA_030426745.1 bacterium | reverse complement strand
GCCCGCGAGGTGCGGCGGGTCGTTGCGCGACATCGTGGCGCAACCGCAGCCCGCGGTCGCGAAGGCCGGGTCCGGCACGTCGGCGAGGTGCATCACCTCGACGCCGCGCAGCGCCGCTTGCTCGCGCGCGTTGCGCACGAAGTGGCCCTCGGTGCCGATCGCCAGCTTCGCGCCGGCGGGGGCCTCCATCACGAGCTTCCACAGGTAGGCCGTCGAGCCGGATCCGTCCGCCTTCGCGACGACTTCGCGCGGCGACTCGGGGTGCACGTGCACCTCCCAGCCCTTCGCGTGCCACCAATCGACGTGCGCCGGCGTGAACACGGTGTGCACGCCGCAGTACGAGCCCCACAGGATCATCTCGGCCGCGTCGAGCGCCGCCAATCCGCCGGGCACGACCTTGTCGTCGATCGGGAACGCGCCGCGCGTGACCTGCGGGTCGGGAAGCGCGACGACGCGCTCGTCCGCGATGCCCAGCGCCGCCGCCGTGTTGCGGCCCAGGTGCTGGTCGGGGACGAACAGCACCTTCTTGCCGCCGCGGCGCGCCCACTCGACGACCTGCGTCGCGTTCGAGCTCGTGCACACGGCGCCGCCGGTGCGCCCCGCGAGCGCCTTCAAGCGCCCCGAGGTGTTCATGTACGCGACGCACACCAGGTCGTCGCCGTAGCGCTCGACCAGCTGCTCGGCGACCGGCAGGACCATGTAGTCCTTGGCCAGCATCTCCATCGTGCAGCCGGCCTTCGGGTTCGTGATCCACACGTCCTGATCGTCGTTCGCCAGGATCGCGATCGACTCGGCCATGAAGTGCACGGCCGACTCGACGATGACCTTCTTCTCCGGGTTGCGCACGGCTTGCAGCGCCAGCGCGTAGCTGTCCGCGATGCCGCCGCCGTAGCGCTCGACGAGCTTCACGATCTCGCCGCCCATGTAGTAGTGCGCCAGCAGCAACAGCGCGTCGCCGAAGTGGTCGAGCGCCGGCTTCACGTAGCCGTCGAGCCACGGCAGCACCGTCTCCGGCGTGCGGTCGGGCAGCGCGAGGTACTCCTCGGCGTAGGGCTGGAACTCCGCCTGGTACCAGTCGAGCGGGAGGTCGGACTGGCAGAGGGGGATCTCGGGCTGGAGGGCGATGCCGGAGGAGGGCAGCGCGCGGTCCGCGTCGGCGTGCAGCATGGAGGGGGGGCGTCGGGGAGGCTGGAAGGCCGAACATTCTAGGACGCGGCGGCGCCGCGCGCCGGGGGTCGAGCGGCAACGATTCGCGCGAGCGGGGCGGCGCGGGCCCCTCGGGGGGCGCGGGAGCGCGGGCCGGGCCCCCGCGCCGACCCGGCCGCACCGATCGGTCGGCATTCGCCTTGAGCGGGACCGCTCGTCGCGCCGATGGACCGTGCGGCCCTCGTAGCGGACGAGCGCCGCCCACCGTCCCGATCCGCACGAAGCACAACCACCTTGCGCGCCGTCCCCAGCACGCCGTACGCCGCCCTCGTCCTGACGCTCGCCGCCTGCGCGAGCGGCGGCGGCGCGACCCAAGCCGTCGTCACCCCCGAGGATCGCGGGCTCGAGCCGCCGATCGGCCGGACGCTCGCGCTGACCGACGACCTGCGCGTCACGCCCGGCGAGTACCTGCGCCCCGCGCGCGGCGAAGAGCCGGTGCTCCTGCTCGAGGGCCTCTCCGGCGTCGAGCTCGACCTGACCGACGTCGTCCTGTCCGGCGCGCGCCCCGACACGCCGGCCGACGAGCTGCGCGGCGTCTGCGTGGTCGTGCGCGACTGCGACGACGTCGTCGTGCGCGGCGGCCACCTGACCGGCTACCGCGTCGGCCTGCTCGTCGAGGGGTCGCGCGACGTGACCGTCGAGGGCCTGGTCGTCACCGACTTCTTCGCGACCGAGATCCTGGGCACCCTCGACCACCCGAACTCCCGCGACCGCCTGGACCTGGACGATCCGGCGTCGTGGATGGAGGACTACGGCGCGGCGATCGCCGTCGTCGAGAGCTCGCGCGTCGTGATCCGCGAGACGCGCTCGCGCCGCGGGCAGAACGGCGTCCTCCTGCAGAGCAGCCAGGGGTGCGAGGTCGTCGCCAGCGACCACTCCTACCTGTCGGGCTGGGGCGTCGCGCTGTCGGACAGCGTGACCTGCAGCGTCTCGAACAACCGCTTCGACGTCTGCGCGCGCGGCGTGTCCGCCGACGCGCCGCCGGACGGGCTGGGCGCCGCGGGCGTGCTCGTCGCCGGCGGGTGCGAGCGCAACACCATCGCGTACAACGTCGCGCGCTCCTGCGGCGACGGCCTCCTGATCCACGGCGACGGGCAAGGGCTCGGCAACCTGTGGTTCGGCAACGACCTGTCCGGCTCGCTGGCCAGCGCGGGCGCCGTGCGCGGCGCGACGAACGAGCGCTTCGTCGGCAACCGCATGTCGGGCGGCGAGTGGCGCGGCCTGGCGATCGCGGACTCCGCCGGCGTCGTCGTCTACGGCAACGAGCTGCGCGGCGTGCTGGGCGCGGGCCTGTCGGTCGACGCGAGCCGCGAGTGCCTCCTGGTCGGCAACCAGGTCATCGATTGCGACCTCGCGCTGACCGTGCGCGGTTCGGGCACCGGCGACGACGTGGACGCCGACGGCCACTGGATCGTCGACAACGAGGTGCGCGGATCGATCCAGGACGTCGTGCTCGAGCGCGCGAAGGGCCTGGTGTTCGACGGCAACCGCTTCGAGTCGCCGGTCGGCCGCAAGCACGTCGACGGCCTGCGGGCCGAGAACGGCGGCGCGGACGAGGACGAGCTGTGGGGGTGGTTGCGGGCCGAGGACGGCGGCGCGCCGAGCGGCCGCGCCGCGGACGTCGTGCTGTCGCGACCCGACGGGCCGCGCCCGACCGCGCTGCTCGCGCTGCAGAACTTCACCGCGCCGGATCCGGCCGACGCGCCGATCGACTGGCGCGACACCGAGGAGCCCGCGGAGCCCGTGATCGGCCGCTACGCGCCCTGGGATCCCGAGGGCGAGGCGCCGAAGCCGACGCCGCGCGTGCACGGCGGCCTGCTGGCGGGCATCGACTGGGCGGCGACCTGGTTCCACTGGGACGAGACGACCGACCCGCGGGGCGACCTGGAGCTGTGGCGCGCGCTGCGCTTCACGCCGGCCGCGCGCGAGACGATCGCGGGCTGGAACGACCCCTGGGGCGAGCGCGTGCGCGAGCAGGTCGGCGACGACCACTTCGGGCTGTACGCGACCGGCGTCCTCGAGCTGGAGCACGGCGGCCGCTTCCGCCTGGGCGCGCGCTCGGACGACGGGCTGCGGGTCCTGGTCGACGGCGAGGTCGTCCTGGAGTCGTGGGTCTGGAAGCCGGCCCGCGAGGAGTCGGCCGAATTCGCGCTGGATCGCGGTACCCACACCCTCGTCGTGGAGTACTTTCAACTGGACGGACCGGCCGTTCTGCAACTGACGCTGGACCCGGTTCGCGACGCTGCGGCGGTCCCCACGGCCGCCTCCTCCGAAGACTGAGACGCCTCCTTCGACGCGGGTACGGACCCGCGAGCGCGCCTCGTATCGGCGGGTGCGCACTCCCCTCGAGCCCACCCGCGACCATGCACGCCCACCCCCAGAACGGCTCCCACGACCCCAGCGAGACCCTGGTCTTCGTCTACGGACGCATGCGCCGCGGCGAAGCGGACCACCACTTCCTGAAGGGGGCCCGCCACGTCGCGGACATCGCGACGGCGGCCCTGTTCGAGCTCGTGGACCTCGGCGGCCTGCCGGGCCTGATCGAGGGCGGCGACTGCGCGATCGAGGGCGAGGTCTACGCCGTCAGCACGTCGACGCTGGCGATGATCGACGAGCTGGAGGATCATCCGGAGAGCTTCCGCCGCACGCGCATCGAGCTGGCGGACGGCACCTTCGCCCAGGGCTACCTGGTGCCCCGCGCGCAGGCGGGTTGCTTCCCGCGCTGCACCGAACACCGCTGGCGACGCCGCGCCTGAGCGCGCTCGCCGCACATCGATCCGTTCTCGGCGCTGCGCACGCCGGGACGAACGGGGGAGCCCGCCACGTTCCACGCGGCGGGCTCCGTCGTTGGGGAAAGTACCGAGCCGGGCTCGTTTTTTCACCGCGCCCACACGACGACGCCGGCCGGGCTCCGCCCGGCCGGCGT
>JAUHYB010000018.1 GCA_030426745.1 bacterium | reverse complement strand
CGTCGTCAGCACGGCGCTGGGCGCGGCGCTGTACCCCGTGTGGTCGCGCGGCGTGCGCGCGGACGGGATCGAGGCGGCCGCGCGCGGCTTCCGGCGCTTCGCGTCGCGCGCGTCGTTCGCCTACTTCTGCGTGCTGGCGCCGGCCGTGTGGTTCCACCAGCCGATCGTGCGCGGCGTGCTCGGCGCGGACTTCGCGCCCGCGGCGCCGCTCTTCGCGTGGATGCTGCCGGGCGTGTTCCTGGCGCACCACGGCTTCCTGTACACGCCGTGGCAACGCGCCCGCGGCGACTTCGCGGGCCAGCGCCGCGCCTACGCGACCGCCGCGGTCGTCATGATCGTCGTCGGCGCGCTCGCGATCCCGCGCTTCGGCCCGGCCGGCGCGGTGGCGACCTACCTGGCCGCGCGCGCGGCGGACGTCTTGTTGCTGGCCGGCGAGCGCCGACACGGCGGCGACGCCGCGCCGCTGGTGCGCGCCGCCGCCCTGTCCGCCGCGCTGTTCGCGCTGGCGTGGTACGCGACGGGAGGCGCCGCGTGATGGGCCTCGACGCCGCGCGCCTGTTCCTGGCCGTGATCCTGTGGTCCGCCGTCATCGCGGGACTGGTGCGCTACCGCCGCCTGTCGCCGGTGCACCCGTTCTTCCTGGCGCTGGTGACGACCGGCTTGGTCGGCAGCTTCTACCCCGTGCTGTCGACGTGGATCGCGACGACGTCGTGGCGCCACGGCGCGGACGCGGACGTGGAGCTCGTCCGCGCGGTGCAGCTCGACTACGCCGTCTACGCGTGGGCGCTGCTGGCCGGGTTCGCGGTGTCGCGCGGGCGGCGACGCGTCGACGCCGTCGATCGCCGCGCGCCCTCCCGCGCCTACCTGCGCCACCGCGACGCGTGGGTCGCGTTCGGGCTCGCGGCCTGCGGGCTGGCGCTGTACGCCTTGTACGTGCGCTCGGTCGGCGTCGCGTCGCTGACCGACCGCGACAACTTCGCGCTGAAGTGGCAGCGATCGGAAGGCCTCGGGCCGCTCGTGCTGGGCCTGCACCTGGCGATCGTCGGGTGCTTCTGGGCCGAGGGGTCGACGGCGCTCGGGCCGCGCGCGAAGCGCGTCTACCGCCTGCTGGCCCTCGCGATCGCCGCGTGGTCGCTGGGCGTCATCGCGCAGCGCACGAACGCCGTGGTGCTCGCGCTGGGCTACGCGACGATCCACTGCGCGCGGCGCGGCGTGCAGCTGCGGCGCGTGCGCCCCGCGCTGGTCGTCGGCGTCCTCGCGCTGTACGCCGGCGTCGAGGTGTTCAGCGTCGTGCGATCCACGTGGCGCGACGGCATCGGCCGGTCGCTGGACGCGGTCGCGGCGCTCGGAGACACGCAGGGCCATGCGCTCGGCACGCTCGTCGGCGGCTCGGAGCTGTCGCACCCCGTGTTCACCGCGCTGGAGCTGCGCCAGCTCGAGGACGCGGGCGCGCTGGCCGGCGCGAGTTACCTGGCCGCGCCCGCGACGCTGGTCCCGCGCGCGATCGCGCCCGGCCGGCCGGAGACGCTCGCGCTGGGCTTCGTCGCCGAGAACTACCCGGCGATGGCCGCGCGCGGCGGCGGCGCCGCGTTCTCGTTCGTCGGCGAGGCCTGGTGGAACTTCGGCGCGGTCTTCGGACCGCTGCTGATCGGCCTCGCGGTCGGCGCGCTGCTGGCGCGCCTCGACGCCGCGAACGCGACGCGCCCCACCGGCGCGCTCGCCATGCTCACCCCCTACCTCGCGACGCACGTCGCGATGCTGCACCGCTACGAATCGGCGACCCTCTTGAAGCAGACCCTCTCCGTCGCGCTGCCCGCCCTGTGCGTGCTCGGCGCGGCGCACCTGATGTGGACCGGGACGGGACGCGCGACGCGTCCGAGTCGCGCCGCGCTCCCCGGCCGCCCTGCTCGTCCTCGCGGCGCCGTCGCGCGCGAAGGAGGCGCCGCGTGAGCCCCGCGTCCCGCAGGAACGCAACGCCCCGCGTGTTGCTCGTCGGCCCCCTGCCGATCGAAGGCGACGTCATCGGCGGCACGAAGGTGCTGTTCGCCGAGCTGGCGGAGGACTTCGCCGCGTCGAAGCGCTTCGACGCGACCGTCGTGAACACCTCGCGGCCGCTGCGCGCGCGCGGGCCGCTCGGGCGGGTGCTGTGGAACGCGTGGACGTTCCTGCGCGTGCTGGCCGCGGTCTGGGCGCAGGCGCCGTCGCACGACGTGGTGCTGTTCAACGCGTCGACGCGCGGCTTCTTCGCGTCGGGGCCGTGGGTGCGCCTGGCCTGCCGCGCGCGCCGCACGCCGCTGGTCGTGCGGCTGTTCGGCGGCGACCTGGCGCAGCGCTACGACGCGTTGACACGGGCAAGGCGCCGCTGGATCGCGCGCACCGCGCTGCGCTGCGACCTGCTGCTGGTCGAGACCGAGGGCCTGCGCGAGCGCTTCGCCGCGAAGACCGCCGTGCGGCGGTTCCCGAACACGCGGTCGCTGGAACCGCGCCGCGACGACGAGCGCACGAGCGGGCCGCTGCGGTTCCTGTTCCTGGGCCAGGTCCGCCACGAGAAGGGGTTCCTGCACGCGCTGGAGGCCTGCGACCGCCTGGAGACCGACGCGCGCGTCGAGTTCCACGGCCCGCTGATGGAGGGCGTCGACCCCGCGATCTTCGCGGCGCACCCGCGCGCCGGGTACCACGGCGTCGTCGACCCGGCGGACCTGCGAGACGTGCTGGTCGCGCACGACGTGCTGCTGTTCCCCACGCGGTACCGCACCGAAGGCATGCCGGGCGTCGTGCTCGAGGCGATGCAGGTCGGCCTGCCGGTGATCGCCAGCCGCTGGCCCGCCGCGCACGAGATGATCGTCGACGGCGAGAACGGCTTGCTGGTGGACGTCGGTTCGACGGCGTCGCTGGCCCAGGCGATGCGCGTGCTCGAGCGGTCGCCCGAGCTGCGCGAGCGCCTGGCCGAGGCCGCGCGCGACACCGGCGACGCGTACCGCCGCGGACCGTGGTTCGCGCGGCTCGAGCGCGCGCTCGACGAGCTGCTGGGCCGCGCGACGACGGCCGTTCCCGGCTCCGACGTCACCCCCACCGAACCGGCGCCCGCCGTCCGCAAGGAGGTCGCCTGATGTGCGGCATCGCGGGGATCCTCGCCCCCGGCGGCGGCGTGACGCGCGCCGCGCTGGAGCGCATGTCCGACGCGCAGGTCCACCGCGGCCCCGACGGGCGCGGGTCGTGGACCGACGCGCGCGGTCGCGTCGGCCTGGCGCACGTGCGCCTGTCGATCGTCGACCGCACGGACGCCGCCGCGCAACCGATGGTCGACGGCGACCGCGCGGCGCTGACCTTCAACGGCGAGATCTACAACCACGCGGAGCTGCGCGCGGACCTCGAGGCCGCGGGCGTCCGCTTCCGCACGGACCACTCGGACACCGAGGTGCTCTTGCGCGCGCTCGGTCACTGGGGCGTCGAGGCGACGCTCGAGAAGCTGGTCGGCATGTTCGCGTTCGCGTACCACGACGCGGCGGCGGGCTGTTGCTGGCTCGTGCGCGACCGCGTCGGGATCAAGCCGCTGTACGTCGCGGACGTCCCCGGCGGCGGCGTGGCGTTCGCGTCGGAGGCCAAGGCGTTGTTCGCGCACCCCGCGATCGACGCGCGGCTGGACCACCATGCCTTCCGCCACTTCCTGTCGTTCCGCGCCGTCCCCGCCCCCGCGACGCTGTTCGACGGCGTCGGACAGCTGGCCGCGGGCGAGTGGATGCGCGTCGACCTCTCGAGCGGCGCGACGACGCGGCGGCGCTGGTGGGATCCCCTGGACCGCGTCGAGGCGCCGCCCGCGTCGCTGGACGACGCGCGCGACCGCCTGGCGGAAGTGCTGGAGCGCGCCGTCAAGGACCGCCTGGTCGCGGACGTGCCCGTCGGCCTGTTCCTGTCCGGCGGGGTCGACTCGGCGTGGCTGCTGGCGACGGCGGCCGAACACGCGCCGCACCCGGACACCTTCACCGTGCGCTACCCCGGGCACGACCGGTACGACGAGGGCGACGCCGCGCGGGAGCGCGCGCGAGCCGCCGGCGCGGTGCACCACGAGGTGCCGCTCCGCGGCGACGACTTCGCGTCGGTGTTGCGCGACGTCGCGTGGCACCTGGACGAGCCCGTCGCCGCGCCGGTGTGCGCGTCGGTCTGGCACCTGTCGCGCGCGGCGCGCGACGCGGGCGTCCCCGTCGCGCTGGCCGGCGAGGGCGCGGACGAGTTGTTCGTCGGCTACGAGAGCTGGATCCGCGCGCGCGACGCCGAGCGCTGGAACGCGCGCCTGCCGCGGATCGGCGGCGACCTGGTGCGCCGCGGCGCGCACGCCGCCGGGACGCGCTGGCTGTCGTGGACCGCGCCGGAGCGCGAGATGCTGCGCCGCGCCGCGGACGGCGAGCCCTTGTTCCAGGGCGGCGCGCTGGAGTTCGGCGAGCACGCCAAGCACCGGTTGATCGGCCCGGCGGTCGCCGGGGCGAACGGCGACACCTACCGCGAGGTGATCGAGCCCCTGCGCCGCGACTTCCTGGCGCGCCGCGACGCGCGCGACCGCACCGCGTGGATGACGTACGTCGACCTGCGGTTCCGTCTGCCGCAGCTGATGCTGCCGCGCCTGGACCGCATGGGCATGGCGTTCGGCGTGGAGGGGCGCGTGCCGTTCCTGGACCACCGCGTCGTCGAGTTCACGCTGGGCCTGCCGGCCGCCTGGCGCGGCGGGTCGGGGTCGGAGCCCAAGGCGCTGTTCAAGCGCGTCGCCGAGCGGCGCTTGCCGCGCGACTTCGTGCGCGCGAAGAAGCGCGGGTTCCAGGCGCCGGTCAAGGAGTGGAAGCGCCAGGCCTTCGGTGATCGCGCGCGGCCCGCGCTGGTGGCGTTCGCGGACCGCACCGGCCTGTTCGATGCGGCCGCGCTCGCGCGACTGCTGGACGCCGCCGACGACCGCCTGTGGTACGGCCTGTTCCACTTCGTGCTGTGGCACGGCGCGTTCATCGAGAACCCGGTCGCCGACCTCTTGCCGGAGCTCGACGACGTCCGCCGCGGACGGGAGGCGGTCGCGTGACGGCTCCGACGAACACGAACGTGGACGTCGAGCGCCCCGTCGTCGTGTGCGGCGTCGGGCGGTCGGGCACCAGCTTGCTGCAGAGCATGCTGAACGCGCACCCGGACCTGTGCTTCCCGCCGGAGACGCACTTCTTCCGCCGCTACGTCGCGCGTCGCGCGTCGCGCAAGCACTACGAACGCCTCGGCGTGAGCGCGTTCGAGGCCGTCCTGGCCGCCGACGAGGACTTCGCCCGCGCCGGCACGGACGCGCACGAGTTGCTGGCGCCGGAGAGCGGGCGCGGGTTGGACCTGGGCCGCGTGTTCCGCCGGTTCCTGTCGCGCTACGCCCGCGGTGAGGGCAAGACGCGCGTCGGCGACAAGGACCCGCGCAGCCTGGACGAGCTCGCCGCGTGGAAGGCCGAGTTCCCCGGCGCGCGCGTCGTGCACGTCGTCCGCGACCCGCGCGACGTGCTGCTGTCGCGCACCAAGGCCGCGTGGAGCGCGGACCGTCCGTGGTGGGCGCACGTGTTGATCTGCAAGGAACAGCTGCGCCGCGGCCGCGCCGCCGGCCGCGCGGCGTTCGGCGACGCGTACCTGGAGGTGCGCTACGAGGAGCTGATCGCCGACCCCGGGGCGCACCTCGCGCGCGTCGCGGACCACGTCGGCGTCGACTACGACGACCGCATGCTCGACTTCGGCGACTCGGCCAGGCGCCTGGTCGACGCGCGCGAGATGTCGTGGAAGAAGGAGACGCTGGGCCCGCTGCTGCGCGGGAACCGCGACAAGTGGCGCGAGGGGTTGACGCCCTTCCAGGTGCGCCTGGTCGAGCGCGTCGCCCGCGAGTCGTTCGAGGAGCTGGGGTACGCCGAGGACACGGCGCGCGCGGACCTGCGGTTCGTCGAGCGCCTGGTGCTGGCCGGCGCGCCCGTGCTGGGCCTGGGCGCCGCCGCCGCCTTCGACCTGCGCCGCGCGCTGGGGAGGGCCGGATGAGCGGCGTCCCCCACCGCGATCTGGGCGCGCGCCGCGTGCTGGCCGTCGACGGCGAGGCGCTGTACGCCGCGCGCGGACTGCGCGTCGAGCGGTCGCTGGACGGCGGTCTGACGTTCGAGACCGTCGCCGCCGCGGACGCCGGCCTGGCGGAGCGCGCGATGTCGTCCACGCCGTTGACGCGGCGGTTCTTCCGCGCGGGCTTCCACGCGCTCTTGCCGCTGGGCGGCGGCGCGCTGGCCGCCGTGTTGCGCGAGCGCGTCGTGCACCGCGCGCCGGGTTCGGAGCGCTTCGAGACCGCGCACGTCGTGACGCGCGGCACGCGCCCGTTGAACCTGTGCCGCGCCGCGAGCGGCCGCGTGTACTTCGGCGAGTACTTCGGCAACCCGGAGCGCGACGAGGTCCACGTCCTCGGATCCGACGACGGCCGATCGTTCGACGTCGCCTACACCTTCCCGCGCGGCGCCGTGCGCCACGTGCACGGCGTGCACGCGGACCCCTACCGCGGCGGCACGTGGGTGACGACCGGCGACCACGGCGACGAGGTCGGCCTGTGGTGGACCGACGACGACTTCCGCACGCTGGAACCCGTCCTGCGCGGCGAGCAGCGCGCGCGCGCCGTCGCCGTGATCCCGACCGCGGACGGCGTCGTCTTGCCGACCGACACGCCGCAGGAGCCGAACCGCGTGCAGTTCATCGACCCGCGGACGGGCCGCGTCGACGACCTGGCGCCGATCCCCGGCAGTTGTTTCGCGGCGACGTCGAGCGCCGGCGCGCACTACCTGTCGACCGCCGTCGAGAAGAGCGACGTCAACACGGCTCGCTACAGCGCGCTGTTCGCGAGCCCCGACGGCTTCGACTGGCGCGAGGTCGCGCGCTTCGACCGCGACCTGCCGCTGTTGAACGACCGCCGCGGCTACCTGCAGTACCCGACCCTGTTGTTGCCGGCGGGCACGAGCCGCCTGCCCTACCTGTTCGCCACCGCGCAAGCGCTGTCCGGTCTGCACGGACGCCTCCTGCGGTGGTCCGAGCGCGACGCCGTCGCGCACGCCCTGGACGCCGGCCCCCGCGCCGCCTGAGGACCGCACCATGACCCTCGTTCGACTGATGGACCGCGCCCTGTACCCCCGCCTCGGAGACCGGTGGGACGACGCCTTGTTCCGCGACCGCGTGCTGTCGCGGCTGGACGAGCACGACCACCTGCTGGACCTCGGCGCCGGCGCCGGGCGCGTCGCGGAGATGAACTTCAAGGGCCTCGCCGCCTCCGCGTGCGGCGTCGACCCCGACGAGCGCGTGCTGACGAACCCGCACCTCGACGAGGGGCGCGTCGGCCGCGGCGAAGTGATCCCGTACGGCGACGAGTGCTTCGACGTGGTCGTCGCGGACAACGTGCTGGAGCACCTCGAGCGCCCCGGCGAGGTCTTCGCCGAGGTCGCGCGCGTGCTGCGCCCCGGCGGTCGGTTCTTCGCCAAGACGCCGAACAAGTTCCACTACATGCCGACGATCGCGCGGCTGACGTCGACGCGCTTCCACCGTTTCGTCAACAAGCTGCGCGGGCGCGACGAGGTCGACACCTTCCCCACGCGATACCTGGCGAACACGCCGGCCGACGTGCGGCGGTGGGCGGACGAGGTCGGCTTGAAGGTGCGCCGCATCGAGCTCGTCGAGGGGCGCCCCGAGTACCTGCGCTGGAACCCGCTGACCTACGCGGCCGGCGCGGCCTACGAGCGCTTCGTCAACGCGATCCCGGTCCTGGCGCCGCTGCGCGTGCTGTTGATCGCGGAGCTGCAGAAGCCCGCCGCGCGGTCGATGTCGCCGCGGAGGGTCGCCGCGTGAACCGCGCGTGGCTGTACGCGCGCACGGTGCCGACCCTGCGCCCGGTGCAGGTGTTCGGGCGCCTGTGGCGCGTCGTGCGGTCGCCGCGGCCGGACACCTCGCCCGCGCCCGCCGCGCGCGAGGGCCTGTCGCTGGTGCGCGGTCCGCGCCGCGAGCCGTCGCTGGTCGCGCGCGACCGCGTGCGCCTCCTGAACCGCGAGCGCGACGTCGCGACGCGCGACGACTGGAACGACGACGCCGAGGCCAAGCTGTGGCTGTACCAGCTGCACTACCACGACGACCTGGTCGCAGCCGACGCGCCGGCCCGCGCGGTGTGGCACGACCGCTGGATCGGGCGCTGGATCCAGGAGAACCCGCCCGGCAGCGGCAACGGGTGGGAGCCCTACCCCCTGTCGATCCGCATCGTGCGCTGGATCCAGTGGTCGCTCTCCGGCGGCCGCCTGACGCCCGAGGCGCGGCACAGCCTGGCCGTGCAGGCGCGCTACCTGCGCGACAGCCTCGAGCACCACCTGCTGGGCAACCACCTGTTCGCCAACGCGAAGGCGCTGGTGTTCGCCGGGGCCTACTTCGAGGGTCGCGAGGCCGACGGGTGGTTGCGGCGCGGCGCGGAGCTGATCGCGCGCGAGCTGCACGAGCAGGTGCTGCCAGACGGCGGACACTTCGAGCGCAGCCCGATGTACCACGCGCTGTTCCTCGAGGACCTGCTGGACCTGGTCAACCTGCTGCGCGCGCACGTCGACGTGTTGCCCGCGCGCCACCGCGGCCTGGTCGACGAGCTGGTCGGTTGCGCCGGACGCATGCGGCGGTGGCTGCGCGCGATGGTGCACCCCGACGGCGGGCTCGCGTTCTTCAACGACTGCGCGTTCGGCGTCGCGCCGGATCCCGACGAGCTGGAGGCCTACGCGCGCCGCCTGGAGCTGGGCCCGGCCCTGGCGCCCGGCGAGGGCGCGGAGGTGCTCGCCGACTCGGGCTACGTGCGCCTGTCGCGCGGCCCGGCGGTGGTGATCTGCGACGTGGGTGAGCTGGGCCCGCGCTACCTCGTCGGCCACGCGCACGCCGACAGCCTGTCGTTCGAGGCGTCCGTCTTCGGAGAGCGCTGGATCGTGAACTCCGGCACGTCGCTGTACGGCGAGAGCGCCGAGCGCCTGCGCCAGCGCGGCACCGCCGCGCACAACACGGTCGAGGTCGACGGCTGCGACAGCTCCGAGGTCTGGAGCGGCTTCCGCGTCGCGCGCCGCGCGCACCCGCGCGACCTGGACGTGCGCGAGGACGGCGGCGCCTTCGTCGTGCGGTGCGCGCACGACGGCTACCTGCGCCTGCCCGGCAAGGTCCGCCACCACCGCGAGTGGCGCATCGACGCCGGCGCGCTGGACGTCGTCGACCGGCTCGACGGTTCGTTCGAGAGCGCGCGCGCCGCGCTGCACCTCGCGCCCGACGTGCACATCGAGGACGCGGGCACGCAGCTGCGCCTGGGCCCGTTCCGCCTGCGCGCGACGACGTCCGGCGGACGCGTCCGCTGCGAGGACGCGACGTGGCACCCCGAGTTCGGCCGCACCGTGCCGAACACCTGCCTGCGCGCGGCCTTCGAGTCCCCCACCCTGCACACGCGCCTCGCCTGGTGATCCCATGCACCTCCTGTTCCTGACCGACAACTTCCCGCCGGAGACGAACGCGCCGGCGACGCGCACCTACGAGCACGCGCGCCGCTGGGTGCGCGCGGGGCACCGCGTGACCGTCGTCACCGGCGCGCCGAACTTCCCGCGCGGCGTCGTGCACGACGGGTATCGCAACCGCTGGTTCGCGCGCGAGACCGTCGACGGCATCGACGTGGTCCGCGTCAAGACGTACATCAGCGCGAACGCCGGCACCGTGCGGCGCATGCTCGACTACCTGTCGTTCATGGTCGCGGGGTTCCTCGGCGCGTTCGCCGTGGGTCGCGTCGACCGCGTCGTCGCGACGTCGCCCCAGTTCTTCACCGCGGTGGCCGGTTGGGCCGTCGCGGCGGTGCGGCGCAAGCGCTTCGTCTTCGAGGTGCGCGACCTGTGGCCCGCGTCGATCGCCGCGGTCGGCGCGATGCGCGAGAGCCGGTTCCTGCGCGCGATGGAGCGCGTGGAGCTGTTCCTGTACCGGCGCGCGTGGCGCGTCGTGGTCGTCACGGACGCATTCAGGCGCGACCTCGAGGCGCGCGGCGTGCACCCCGCGAAGATCGCCGTCGTCACCAACGGCGTCGACCTGGACGTCTACCGGCCGCGCGCGGCGGACGCGGACCTGGCGCGGCGCTACGACACGAACGGGCGCTTCGTCGTCGGGTACCTCGGCACGCACGGCATGGCGCACGCGCTGACGAACGTGCTGGACGCGGCGGAGCGCCTGCGCGACCGCGACGACGTGCTGTTCCTGTTCGTCGGCGAGGGCGCCGCGAAGGAGGAGCTGGTGCGCGAGCGCGAGCGCCGCGGCCTGACGAACGTCGCCTTCCACCCCGCGGCGCCGAAGGACGAGATGCCGCGCCTGTGGAGCCTGTGCGACCTCGCGCTCGTACACCTGAAGGACACGCCGGTCTTCGAGACGGTCATCCCGTCGAAGATCTTCGAGGCCTTCGGCAGCGGCCGCGCGGTGCTGTTCGCCGGACCGACCGGCGAGGGCTCGCGCGTCGTCGACGCGGCGGACGCCGGGCGGTGCGTGCCGGCGGAGGATCCGGACGCGCTCGCCGACGCGGTGCGCGCGCTGGCGGACGACGACGGCGAGCGCGGACGCCTGGCGGCGAACGCGGCGCGCGCGGCGCGTGCCTACGGGCGCGACGCGCTGGCGGCGGCGATGCTGGACGTGCTGGAGGGCACGGTCGCGGACCGCGCGAGCGCCCCGATCGTGGTCGACGCCCCGGGACTCGCCCGCCCCAGCGGAGAGCGCTCCGCCGGGCGCGCGGCCTGATCGCGCGCCCTGATCGCGCGCCCTGATCGCGCGGTCGCCGCCGCGGACCGCCGCGGGTCGTCGCCCGCCGCCCCTTCGTCGGACGGTCCCCCCCCGCCCCACCGGCTGCCACCCCGCGCCCGGCGGCGCGCTCACGGGGCGCCCCCGACGCCTCCGCCGAGCCGCGCGCTGCGATCCGACCGGTCTCCGGCTGTCCCCGGGCCCCACCGGCCGCCTGCCGGTGCTCCGCCGCCCCCGCGCCCCCGCCCGCCCCACCCGGGGCGACCCTCCCCACGACCTTGCACGGAAATCCCGATGACGGCTTGTCATTTTCCGACGGTCCGTCGAAACTTCGGGCATGGCGACCAGCAGCCGCAAGCAGCGCGAGATCCGGGCCCGTGAGGAGTTCATCCTCGACGTCGGCCGCCGCATGCTCCTCGAGCGCGGCTTCGACGGCCTGACGATGGACCGCGTCGCCGACGCCATCGAGTACTCGAAGGGCACGCTCTACCAGCACTTCACCTCCAAGGAGGACCTGCTGGCCGGCATCATCGCGCAGACCGGCGGCATGCGCGCCGACCTCTTCGAGCGCGGCGCCGCCTGGGACGGGCCGACCCGCGAGCGCATGGCCGGCATCGGCGTCGCCTTCGACCTGTTCGCGCGCCTCTACCCCGCGCACTTCCGCGCCGAGATGATCGTCGCGACGGAACAGCTGCGGAACGAGGGCTTTCGCGCCCGTCTGAGCGCGGAACGCCTGGCGCGCATCGACGCCGCCGACGAGCGGTGCAACCTCGTCATGAAGGCGCTGATCGAGGACGCCGTCGCGCAGGGCGACCTGCGCCCCGACTCGGCCGACGCGATGCTCACGCTGCACTTCGGCCTGTGGGGCCTCTCCTTCGGCAGCTACATGCTGATGCATTGCGAGCCGGACCTCGCGGAGAAGGGCTTCACCGACCCCACGCGTCACCTGCAGGTGGCGCAGGACCGCTTGATCGACGGCTTCGGCTGGACGCCGCTGTCGACGGAACACGACTACCTCGCCGCGCGCGAACGCATCCTGAGAGAGGTCTTCCCCGATGAACACCGACTCGCCCTCGGCTGACCGCCGACCTTCTTTTGCCCCGATTTTGACGCTCCGTCGTTTTCTGACGCGACGTAAACACGGCCGTCGCGCGCCCCTCGCGGGCCAGGCGGCGGCCCTGCTCCTGGCGGCGGCCCTGGGGGCCTGGGCCCTGGACTCGGGGGGCGCGCTCTCCGCCCCCCGGGCCGCCGCGCCCGCGACCCCGGACACCCGCGAGGCGTCCCCCGCGGCCGCCGCCCCCCTCCCCGTCGCCGCCGAGCGGGTCGTCCGCTCCGCCGGCTACCGGCGCACCCGCCGCTTCACCGGCGAGCTGGTCCCCCACCGCGCGAGCGAGCTGGGCTTCGAGCTCGCCGGCAAGCTCGCCGCGGTCCACGTCGACGACGGCGACCTGGTCGAGCGCGGCGCGGTGCTGGCGACGCTCGACACGGCGCGCCTCGACGCGCGGCGGCGCGAGCTGGAAGCGGGGCGCGCGCAAGCCGCCGCGCGCCTGGCCGAGCTCGTCGCAGGGCCGCGCGAGGAGGCGCTCGCGATCGCGCGCGCCGACCTGGCGGAGGTGGACGAGGAGCTGGAGCTGGCGCGCACGATGCACGCGCGCCGCGCGGACCTGGCGCGGCGCCAGGCGGTCAGCCGCGAGGACGCCGACGCGGTGCAGCGCACGGTCGACGTGCTCGAGGCGCGGCGCGAGGCCGCGGCGCAACGCCTGGCCGAGCTGGAGCGCGGCACGCGCGAGGAAGTCGTCGACGCGCAACGCGCCGCGCTGGCGCGCATCGACGCGGAGCTGGCGTCCGTCGACGTCGAGCTGGACAAGAGCGCGTTGCGCGCGCCCTTCGCCGGCGTGGTCGCGGCGCGCCGCTACGACGAGGGCGCCGTGCTCGACGCGGGCCGCCCCGTGCTGCGCCTGGTCGAGCACGACGCGCTCGAGCTGCGCGTCGGCGTGCCCGTCGAACTCGCGCCGCGCCTCGCGGGCGAGGAAGGCGTGCGGCTGGTCGCCGGCGACCGCGAGCTCACCGGCGTCGTGCGCGCCGTGTTGCCCGAGGTCGACCGCGCGACGCGCACGGCGACCGTCGTCGTCGTGCTGCAAGGTCGCGCCGCGCGCGACGCGCGCCCCGGCGAGACCGTCGAGCTGCTCGTCGACACCGAGTTCGCCGCGGAGGGCTACTGGGTCGACACCGACGCGCTGCGCCGGTCGCACCGCGGCCTGTGGGCGGCCTACGCGCTGGTCGAGGACGCCGCGCGGACCGACTCGGACGCGCGCGTCGTCGAGCGCCGCGAGGTCGAGGTGCTGTACACCGACGGCGGCCGCGCGCTGGTGCGCGGCGCGCTCGACGAGGGCGAGTGGGTGCTGTCCGGCGGCGCGCACCGCGTCGTCCCCGGCATGCGCGTGCGGATCGCGCGCGACGCGGAGGCCGCGCGATGACCACGCTGTTCTTCCGCAACCCGCGGCTCCTCCTGCTGACGGTCGCCCTGGTCGCCGTCGCCGGGCTCAGCGCGCTGCAGGTCCTGCCGCGCGCCGAGGACCCCGAGCTGGTCTCGCGCAACGCCGTCGTCACGGCGCGCTTCCCCGGCGCGGACGCGGAGTTGGTCGAGGCGCTGGTCACCGAGCCGATCGAGGACGAGCTGGACGAGGTCGAGGAGATCGAGCTGGTGCGCTCCACCTCGCGCGCCGGCGTCGCGATCCTGCGCGTCGACCTCGCGGAGGAGGTCACCGAGACCGAGGCCGTCTGGTCGCTCGTGCGCGACCACCTGGCCGACGCCGCCGCGGCGCTGCCCGCGGGCGCGACCGAACCCGAGCTGGATGAGTTCACCACCGCGGCCAGCACGCTGGTCGTCGCGCTGCGCTGGGACGGCGAGCGCGAGCCCGAACGCGCGCTGCTCGGCCGGCTCGCGGAGGAGCTCGAGGACGAGCTGCGCGCGGTCCCCGGCACGGAGGAGACCGAGCGCTTCGGCGCGCCCGAGGAGGAGATCCTCGTCGAGGTCGACGCCGCGCGCCTCGCCGCGCTCGGGCTGCCCGTCGCGCGCGTGTCCGACGCGGTGCGCGGCGCCGACGTCCGCACGCCGTCCGGCCAGTGGCGCGGCGCGGACCGCGAGCTCCTGATCGAGCTCGACGGCGGGCTCGACGAGCTCGCGCGCATCGAACAGGTGCCGCTCGCCACCGGCGCCGACGGCCGCATCTTGCGCCTGGGCGAGGTCGCGACCGTCGCGAAGACCACCGCCGACCCGCCGCGCGAGCTGGCGCTGGTCGACGGCGCCCCCGCGGTGATCGTGTCCGCCACGATGCAGTCGGGCGTGCGCGTCGACCACTGGACGGCGGCCGCCGAGGAGCGCCTCTCCGCCTTCGCCACGCGCGTGCCGCGCGGCGTGACGCTGGACACGCTGTTCCGCCAGGACGACTACACCGGCGCGCGCCTCGACGACCTGTTCGACAACCTCTACCTGTCCGCCGCGCTCGTCATGCTCGTCATCCTGCTGACGATGGGCTGGCGGTCGGCGCTGCTCGTGGGATCGGCGTTGCCGCTGTCGGCGCTCGCGGTCGTCGCGGGCATGAACCTGCTGGGCATCCCGCTGCACCAGATGTCGGTGATGGGCCTGATCATCGCGCTGGGCCTCCTGATCGACAACGCGATCGTCGTCGTGGACGAGGTGCGGCACCACCTGGACGCGGGGCACGGGATCGCGGGCGCGATCGACCGCACGGTGCGCGAGCTGTTCGTGCCGTTGCTCGGCTCGACCTTCACGACGGTGCTGGCGTTCCTGCCGCTGGTGCTCGCGCCCGGCGGCGTCGGCGAGTTCGTCGGCGCGATGAGCGTCGGCGTGATCCTGGCCGTGACGAGTTCGTTCGCGCTGTCGATGACGGTCGTCCCGGCGCTGGCCGGCGTGCTCGAGCGCGTCGCCGGCCCCGCGCGCGCCGGCGGGCTGCTGAAGAGCGGCTTCCGCTCGCCGCGCCTCGGCCGCGCCTGGGACGCGGCGCTGCGCGCGCTGTTCCGCCGCCCGGTGCTCGCCGCCGCCCTCGCGGTCGCGCCCCCGGTCCTCGGCTTCGTCGGCGGCTCGACCTTGCAGGAGCAGTTCTTCCCGCCGGCCGACCGCGACCAGCTCGGCGTCGAGCTGATCCTGTCCGACGGCGCGTCGATCCAGGAGACGCGCGACACGGCGCTGGCCGCGCGCGACGCGATGCTGCGACACCCGGCGGTCGAGCGCGTGCAGTGGGTCGTCGGCGGCAGCGCGCCGCGCGTCTACTACAACCAGGTCGCCAGCGAGTCCGACGCGCCGCACTTCGCGCAGGCGATCGTGCAGCTCTCGAGCGCCGACGACCTGGTCGACACGGTGAACGAGGTGCAAGCGCTGCTGGACGCGGCGTTCCCCCACGCCCGCGCGCTCGTGCGACAGTTCGAGCAGGGCCCGCCCTTCGACGCGCCGGTCGAGCTGTTCCTGCAGGGCCCCGACCTGGACGTGCTCGCGCGCGTCGGCGAGGACCTGCGCGCGCACCTGGCGGCCGTGCCGGGCGTCGCGCACACCGCCGCGTCGCTCGCCGACGCCGTGCCGCAGCTCGAGCTGCGCGTGGACGGCGAGCGCACCGAGCTGGTCGGCCTCGCGCGCCGCGACCTGGCCGCCGCGCTGGAAGCCGCGCTCGAAGGGCGCACGGGCGGTTCGATGATCGAGTCCACCGAGGAGCTCCCGGTGCGCGTGCGCCTGTCCGACGCGACGCGCGGCGACCTGGAGGCGATCGCCTCGCTGCCGATCGCGCTCTCGACCGCGGACGGCGACGCGCGCTGGACGCCGCTGAGCGGCCTCGGCGAGTTCGAGCTGATGCCGGTCGTCGGCAGCATCGAGCGCCGCAACGGCGCGCGCACGAACGCGGTGCGCGGGTACCTGCACGCCGGCGTGCTGCCCGCCGACGCGCTGGAGGGCGCGCTGGCCGCGCTGGACCGCGACGGCTTCGACGTGCCGCCCGGCTACGCGCTGGAGGTCGGCGGCGAGTCCGCCGAGCGCGACGACGCCGTCGGTCGCCTGATGGCGTCGGTCAGCATCCTCGTCGTGCTGATGGTCGCGACGCTCGTGCTGTCGTTCGGGTCGTTCCGCCGCGCCGCCGTGATCGGGACGGTCGCGGTGTGGTCGATCGGCCTGTCGCTCGGCGCGCTGTACCTGTCCGGCTATCCCTTCGGCTTCATGGCGATCGTCGGATCGATGGGCCTGATCGGCATCGCGATCAACGACTCGATCGTCGTGCTGGCGGCGATCCGCGGCGACGCGGCGGCGGACGCGGGCGACCGCGACGCGGTGCGCGACGTCGTGCGCCGCTCGACGCGCCACGTCGTGTCGACGACGCTGACGACGGTCGCGGGCTTCCTGCCGCTGTTCCTCGGCGGCGGGTCGTTCTGGCCCCCGCTGGCGGTGGCGATCGGCGGCGGCGTGGTCGGCGCGACCCTGCTGGCGCTCGTGTACGTGCCCGCGGCGCACCTGGCGCTGGCGCGGCTGCGTCGACCGCGCGCAGTCGAGCGCGGCGCCCCGGCGGCGGGCGCGGCCCCGGCGCCGGCGGTCCCGGCCTGAGGCGGCCCCGCTTTCCACGATTTCGCGTGAAGAGGCCCGCGGGAGGCGGCGTAGCGGCGGGGCATGGCCTCGCTCCGCCCCGCTCGCGCCTCCTCCTCCACGGCCCCCGCCGACGCGGGCGGTCGGGTACGAGCGACGACGACGGCCGCGGTCGCGGGGGTCCTGGGGCTCGCCGCGACCGCCGTCCTGTGCTGGATCCTCGCGCCGGACCTGCCGCGCACGCCGGCGTCGGGGCCGGGCCTCCCCCCCTTCGATCCCCCCTGGACCTGGATCGCCGTCGCGTGGCTGTCGGCGCCGTTCGTCGCGCTCCTGTCGCTGCGCGCGGCGAGTCGTGAGGTCGAGGGCGCGTCGCGCGCGGCGCTCGTCCGCGAACGCACGGCCGGCGTCGTCCGCACGCGCCGCCTCGTGATCGCGGCCGTGTCGCTGGCGCTGCTCAGCGTGCTGGCGTTGTCGTTCGGCGACTACGACCGACGCCTGGCGACGCTGCCCGCGTTCGCGCTGCTGTGCTGCATCCCGCTGTCGGTGTTCGTGCTGCTGCGCGTCGACGACCTGGACGCGCGCCAGCAGGACTCGTGGCTCTCCCTGCGCCGCGCGCGGCGCGACGCGGAGCGCGGCGTGGAGCGGCGCGTCGGCGCCCCGCGCTTCGTGCGCACGGTCGCCGGCGAACCGCGCGCGTCCGAGGTGCTGCACGACCGCTACCGCTGGTCGCGGCGCGTCGAGCGCGTGCTGTACGTCTGGCTGATCGTCGGCTTCCCGCTGTCGCTCGCGCTGTTCGGCCCGGCCGGCATGTTCGGGTACCCGGGCGTCGCGCTGGGCCTGCTGGCCCTGCAGGACCGCCTGGAGCGCGACCGCTCGCGCGGCCTGCGCCCGCCGCCTACGGCCGCGGCGCGACAGCGCGCGCGCGAGCGCATGTCGCGCGCCGGACGCTGGTGGTCGTCCAGCCCGCCGCGCGCTCTGCAGCGCATGCGCGCCGCCTTCGTCGTGCTCGTCGCCGTCGGCTTCGCGTTCGCGGTCGCCGTCCCCGCGCTGCGCGGTGACGACCCGGCGGAGCGCTACCGCGCGACGGTGCCGTTCGTCATCGGGTTCCTGCTCGGCCTCGTCGCGCTGGGGATCGCCGAACACGAGCAGGTGAAGCGCGAGCGCGCCTGGCTCGATCGTCGCCGCGCCGAGCGGCGGAGTGCCCGCGAGACCGAACACCGACGCGCCTCGAGCGGCGCGCCCCTGCCGCGCTAGGAGTCGACGTGCAGACGACCGCGAACACCGAACACACGCTGGAACGCGGCGCCCTCGACGGCGCCGACTCGGTCGCGGCGTCACGCGTCGGCGCGGCCGCGACGGTCGGGATCGCGGGCGCCACGGCCGCCTGGGCGTACCTCGCGGACGCGCCCCCCGGCGGCACGTTCTGGGTGCCGCTCGCGCTCGCGGCCGGGGGCGTGTCCGGGTGGTTCGCGGCCTCTGCCAGCCGCGTCACGGCGGACGCGTCGTCGCCGACGGACGACCTCGAGCGCGTCGACCGCCGGGCGCGCGCCGTGCGCGGGTGGATCGTCGCGGCGATGGCCCTCGCGGCGCTCGCCGGGCTGTCGCGCACCCGGGAGGTCGTCTTCCGGGACAACACGGACTTCGGACCCGCGGTCCTGGCGCCGATGGTGCTCGCGCTCGGACTCGCCACCCTGGTCCGCGACGACCGCGCGCGCACGGCGTGGAAGGACCGGCGGCGCGCGGAGCGCCGCGAGTCGCGCGCGCCCGAGCGCGTCGCCGCCGAACGCGCGGGGCGCGCGAGCCGCCTGGACGCCGCCCGCGGCACCACGGCGCGCACGTCGGCGCGCCTGGCGAAGCGCCCGCGGCTGTCGCGCGCGCTCGACGCCGCCGCGATCGCCTTCGGCGTCGTCGGCTTCGTGCCCTGCATGTTCTGGTTCGGCGTCGGCGGCACGGTCGCCTACCCGCTGGGCGTGCTGATCCTGGTGACGGCGGCGCACCTCGTCGACACGCGACGCGGCTGGACGCAGGCGATCCCCGTCGCCGCGAACGAGCAGCGCGACGCCGAGCGCCGCATCCGTTCGTCGCGCCGCCCGTGGTCCGCGGCGCCGCCGCGCGACCTCCGGCGCGTCCGCGCGGTCTTCCTGGTCGTCGTCTCGCTCGGCTTCGCCTTCGGCGTGCTCGCGCCGCTGCTCACCGCCGCGGCGCCGCCCGACCGCTACCGCGGCGCGGCGGCCTTCGTCGTGCTGTTCCTGGCCTCGCTCGTCCCGCTGGGCGTCGCCGAGTCGCAGCAGCGCCGCCGCGAGGAGGCGTGGATGCGCGAGAACGCCGCGCGGCGCAAGGAGCGGTCGCCGTGAGAGGGCGCTCTTCCAGGGCCGCGCCGCCCTCGGGGCTGCGGTTCCGCGCGTTCCAGCTCGCCGTCGTCGCCGCGACGCCGCTCGTGATCGCGGCGGTCTACACGCTGAACGGGCTGTACTTCGACGAAGGGCTCGTCGTGCGCATGACGTTCATGGCCGGCGCGCTGATCCTCGGCTTCGCCGCCTTCGGCCTGCTGTCGATCGAGCGCGCGCGCACCGTGTCGAACGACCGCTGGCGGCACGCGCGCCGCCGCGAGCGCTTGCGCGCCGCGGGCAGGCACGCCGAGGCGGACGCGTTGGAGTCGCCCGTCCGGAGCGCCGACGCCCGACGCGGGCGCCTCCCCGACCTCTCCGAGTACACGTTGATCGAGTGGAGCTTCCTGGTGTACCTCGTCACCGGCTTCCCGATCCTCGTGCGCCTCCTCGGACTGCCGGCCGCGCTCGTCGCCTTCCCCACCGGCGGCATGGTGTACTTCGCGGTGATGAACTTCGAGGAGGGGCTGCGCGGCGGCCGCTACGGGCGGCTCGGCGCGAGGAAGCGTCGCGAGGAGGTGCTCGCGCGGGCGGGTCACGCGAACCGCTGGTGGGCCTCGTCGCCGCCGCCCGTGCTGCGCGTCGCGCGCGGGCTCTTCCTCGCCTACTCGGTGTTCGGGTTCCTCGCCTGCATGCTCGTGGTGCTGGACTTGGTGCCGTGGAAGGTCGAGGACCACCGCGTGGCGCCCGCGATCTGGGTCGGCGGCTTCCTCGTCCTGCTCGTCGTGCTCGGCCGCGCCGAGCGCATCCAGCGGCGGACCGAGGCGGAGTGGCGCGACGGACGCCGCGCGCCCCGCTGACCGATCGAGCCCCCCACCCGCGCCACGCGGCGTCGACGAGCGCGTTCACCGGGAGGGAAGCGCTGGCGAGAGCCCGTACGCTCTCGAGACCGAAGCCGGTCGCTCGCGGCGCCGGCTCGTTCACGGTGCTTGTTCCTTGGAGCTGCTCCGTTGCTGCCGGTGCTGGGGTGGAGCGTGCCTTTCACCCGTCCCTCTTCTCCTGCGCGTGGTTCGTCCTTCTTCGCGCTCTTCGCTCCTTCGCGGCCTTCGCGTGAGGCCGCGACGGCGGAGTCGCGTTGCCTTCCACGTGTCCCGGCCGTGCAGGACGCCGTTGCAGGAACGGACCTCGCGGGCGGCTGCAGCCGCCCGCGCGGTCCATCCCTGCAACGGCGCAGTGAGCCTCCGGGACACGGCCGAGCGCCCGCACGGCCCCGGTCGCGGTTTCACGCAAAGGCCGCGAAGGTGCGAAGAGCGCGAAGAAGAACGAACCACGGCTGCGCGCGGCCGCAGCAGCAGAAGGAGGAGGAGTCCGCCGCCCGCGTCCGCCCTTCGGGCGGATCGAGCGCCGCGGTGCGGCGCGGTGCGGCGCGGCGTCGACGGGTCCCGCCGTCAACGCCGTCGTTCGTCCAGCCAGGCGGCCAGGATCTCGGTCGCCGAATCCGCGGGGACGGCGTCGAGGATGCGCGCGCCCGAGCCGCGCAGGCGGGCGAGCGCCGCGCGGCGGTCGTCGCGCAGGGTCAGCGCGGCCAGGCGCTCGGTCGCGCGCACGCGGTCCGTGCCCTCCGCCGCGCGGCGGATCGCGGGGTCGTCGAGCGACGCGAAGACCAGCCGGTGGCGCAGCGACCCCGCGACGAGCGCGCGGCGCTGGCGCTGCGACTCGTAGTGGTCCGCGACCTCCGAGAGCACGAGCACGAGCGCGCGGCGCCGGTGCCGGCTGGACAGCTGGCGCAGCGCGCGCGCCAGGTCGCTCTCGTGCTGCGACGGCGTCGCGTCGAACACGGCGCGCCGCAGGTGCTCCAGGCGGCGCATCCCCTTCTCCGGCGCGATGTAAGTGTGCAGGCGCTCGTCGAACAGCGCGACGCCCACGCGGTCCTGCGCCTGCAACGCGACCGCCGCCAGCTGCAACGCCGCGTCCAGCGCGTGGTCCAGCTTCGACCAGCCGTCGCCGCGCCCGCCGGTGGTCTCGACGCCCATGCGGCGCCCGGTGTCGACCAGCAGGATCAGCTCCTGCCCGCGCTCCTCGACGTACTCCTTCACGATCGGCACGCCGCGGCGCGCGAACGCCTTGTGGTCGACGCGGCGCGGGTCGTCGCCGGGCACGTACTCGCGCAAGGAGTCGAACTCGTTCTGCCCGCCGCGCCGGCGCATGCGGCGCACGCCCAGGTCGAACCAGCGCTCGCTCGCGGCCAGCGCCAGGACGTGGTCGATGTCGTTCAGCGGCGGCTCGACGTCCAGCTCCTGGCGCCCGCCGACGCGCGCGCTGCGCCACGCCAGGCCGAGCGGCCCGCGCACGCGCACGCGCAGGTCGCCGAAGCCGAAGCGGCCGCGCACGCGGCCGACGTGATCGCGCGAGAGGATGGTCGCGCCGTCGCGCGGCATCACGACCGACTCGGGCGCGCCGTCCAGCGCCGGGTCGGCGCACTCGAGGTGCGCGTCGCGGTCCTCGAAGACCTCGACGAGCAGGCCGGCGGCCTGCGGGCCCTCGACGCGCAGCGCGCGCTCGAACGGCCGCGACTGGCCGACGCGTCGCGGCAGGCGGCGGCGCACGTCGAGCGACGACGGCGACGGGACGAGCCACGCGTCGGCGACGACCGCCGCGATCAACGCGACGTCGAGCAACCACGACGCCGGCGCCAGCGCCGGGACCAGCGCGGCGACCAGGCCGAAGGCGACGAGCGCCGCGGCCAGGACCAGGGCTCTCGACGTCGGGATCAGCGCGGGACCTCGACCGAGTCCAGGATCGAGCGCAGCACCGTGTCCGTCGAGCCGCCCTCGATCTCCTCGGCGGGCTCCAGCAACACGCGGTGGCGCAGCGCGGGCAGGAACGCGCGCTTCAGGTCGTCGGGCGTCACGTAGTCGCGCGACTCCGACAGCGCGAACGCCTTCGCGGCGCGCAGCAACATCACGCCGGCGCGCGGGCTGGCGCCCATCTGCAGGCTGGCGTGCTCGCGCGTGGCGCGCAGCAAGCGCACGACGTAGGCCGGCAGGTCCTCGCGCACCTGCACGGCGGACGCCTGCGCGGACAGCTCCTCCAGCCGCGCCGGGTCGCAGACCGCGCGCACGCCCAGCTCCTGCGGCGACGCCGTCGCGCGGCGCGCGTGCACCTCCGACAGGAGCCGCGCTTCCAGCTCCGCGTCCGGGTAGCCGACCAGCACCTTGAACAGGAAGCGGTCGAGCTGCGCCTCGGGCAAGGGGTAGGTGCCCTCGTGCTCGATCGGGTTCTGCGTCGCGAACACGAGGAACGGGCGCGGCAAGGGGTGGCGCTCGCCGTCGACGGTCACCGCGCCCTCCTGCATCGCCTCGAGCAACGCGGCCTGCGTCTTCGCCGGCGCGCGGTTGATCTCGTCGCACAGCACGACGTTCGCGAAGATCGGACCGGGCCGGAACTCGAACCGTCCGGTGTCCGGGCGGTACACGCCGGTGCCGGTCAGGTCGCTGGGCATCAGGTCGGGCGTGAACTGCACGCGCGAGTACTCGCCGCCGAGCGCCGCCGCGATCGAGCGCACCAGCAGCGTCTTCGCGACGCCCGGCGGGCCTTCCAGCAAGCAGTGCCCCTGCGCGAGGATCGCGACCAGCGCGGCGCCGAGCTCGTCGTCCATGCCCACGACGGCCTGCGCGACGGCCTCGCGCAGCTCCTCCATCCAGGGGCGTTCCGCGTCGCGCGGCGTCGGGTCTTCAGTCTCTTCCATCGGCGGTCCGGGGCCGCGGCCCCGCTCCCTCTCGCGTCTCGCGGCGGAGCGAATCCTCCACCGCACGTTCGATCGCGCGCCAACGCTCGGCGCACTGCTCCAGCTCTCGCGCGCCGCCGACCGGTTCGGTGCGCAGCGCGGTGGTCCACTCCTCGGCGACCGCGGCGGTCGGCGCGCGGCGCGCCAGGACCTCGAGGATCGCGTCCTCGTCGCGCTCGCGGACGCGCAGGCGCTCGCCCATGCGGCGCACGATCGCCGCGCGCAGGCGGCTGCCGAGCTCGACCCGGCCGCGCGCGCGCTCCAAGAGGCTCGCGACGGACAGCACGCGCGTGTACGGGTTCACGTCGGCCGTCGGCGCCGGGTCGCGCGGGAAGCGCCGCGCGGGCGCGAACGCACCGACGGCGACGACGATCAGCAACAGCACGGACCACCCCACCGGCGCGCCGCGACCGACGAACAGGAGGTGCATCAGGCCGTGCGGGTCGTGGTCGCCCAGCGCGAAGTCGTCGAACAGCACCACGCGGTCGTCCGCGATCAGGCCGACGAGCGACACGAGCAGGAACGCGTGGTCCGCCTCGCGCAGGCGCTCGTTCGTCCAGACGCGCGTGTCGGCGACGATCACGAGCGAGCCGCGGGACAGCTCGTACAGCGCGGCGAAGGGCGCGCCGTCGCCGTCCTCGAGCAGCACGACCGCGTCCGCGCCCTCGACG
>JAUHYB010000310.1 GCA_030426745.1 bacterium | reverse complement strand
GCCGCGGCGCGAGTCGGTGCGGTGAAAGAACGAGCCCGGCTCCGTACTTTCCTACGCCGCGCGCCGCTCGCGGTGGAAGATCACGTAGAGCGCCGGGATCAAGAGCAGCGTGATCGCCGTCGACCCGATCAACCCGCCGACCACCGTGCGCGCCAGCGGCGCCTGCGCGTCGGCGCCCTCGCCGATGCCCGCGGCGAGCGGGATCAACGCCAGCACCGTCGTCGACGTCGTCATCAGGATCGGCCGCAAGCGTCGCCGCCCCGCCTCCGCGACCGCGTCGCGCACCGCCGCCCCCTCGCGCACCAGCCGCCCGGCCTGGTCGACGACCAGGATCGCGTTGTTCACCACGATGCCGCCCAGCATGATGCAGCCGATGTAGGTCTGCACGTTGAAGGTCGTCTCCGTCAGGAACAGCGTCACCAACACGCCCACGCCCGCCAGCGGCACGGAGAACATCACGATCAACGGATCGCGCAACGACTCGTACTGGCACGCCAGCACCATGTAGACCAGCGCCAGCGCGAGCAGCAGCGAGATCACCAGCTCGCGGAACGCCTCTTCCTGCTCCTCGATCGTGCCGGCGACGAGCACGTCGTAGCCGGTGGGGCGGGGGATCTTGTCCAGCTCGGCCTGCACGTCCTCGGCGACCGATCCCAGGTCGCGGCCCGTGACGCCCGAGCGCACCGTCAGCAGGCGCTGCTGGTTGCGGCGCTCGATCACGAGCGGCCCGCGGCTCGACTCGGTCGAGACCAGGTTGCGCAGCGCGACGACGTCGCCGTCCGGCGTGCTCAGCGTCAGGTCGAGCACCTCGTCGGGGCTGCGGCGCTCGGCGTCGGCCAGCTGCACGAGGATGCGGTACGAGTTGCCGCCGGCGCGGAACTCGCCCGCGCGCGACCCGGCGAAGGCCGTCTCGAGCGCCTCGGTCACGTCGCGGGCCGACAGACCGACGTCCGCGATCTTCTGCCGGTCGATGCGGATCTCGTGCTGCGGCATGCCCGCTTCCTGGCTGACCTCGACGTCGGCCACGCCGGGCACCGCGGCCATCGCGGTCGCCGCGCGCTGGGCCAGCGCCGCCAGCACGTCCAGCTCGTAGCCGCGGATCTCGACCTCCAGGCCCTCCTGGCGGCCCAACACGCGCTCCAGCAGGAACTGCCCCTGCGGCGCGCGCGTGCGCACGACCATGCCGGGCACGGCGCCGTCGAGCTTGTCGCGCAGCACGTCCGCGATCTCGACGTTCGACCGCTCGCGGTCCGCCGCGGACGCCAGCGTCATCGACAGCTCGCCGCGCGACGCGTCCTCGGGGTTGCGGCCGGTCGCGCCGACGGTGACGACCGACGACACGAGTTCCGGCACGAGCGGCAGCGCGAGCGACTCCAGGAGGCGCGTCTGCCGGTCGACCAGGTCGAGCCGCGTGCCGACCTCCATCTCGCCCGTGACGCGCACCTCGCCCTCGTCACTGGGGGGGAAGAATTCCGACCCGATCAGCGGCGCCAGGCTCCCGCTGGCGACGAGCAGCAGCAGCGCGCCGAGCACCGTCAGCCAAGGGCGCCGCAGCACGCCGACCAGCACGCCGCGGTACCCGTCGTCCAGCGCGTCCAGGCTCTTCGCCGCGGCTCTCGCGATCCCGCGTTCCGCGCCGCCCTCGCGCCGCAACATGCGCGACGCCAGCATCGGCACCAGGCTGAGCGCGATCAGCAGCGAGCAGACCAGCGAGAAGACGATCACGTACGCCAGCTCCTGGAACAGCACGCCCGACACGCCCCGCACGAACGCCAGCGGCAGGAAGATCACGAGCGTCGTGATCGTGCTGGCGATGATGGCGGTGCCGACCTCCTCCGTGCCCTTCACGGCCGCGTCCTCGGCGGACTCGCCCTCCTCCTTGCGGCGGCGGAAGACGTTCTCCAGCACGACGACGGCGCTGTCGACCATCATGCCGACGCCCAGCGCCAGCCCGCCCAGCGTCATCAGGTTCAGCGTGAACCCGCTGAAGTAGATCAGCGCGAACGTCCCGACCACCGAGATGGGGATCGCCAGCGAGATGATGACGGTGCTGCGCACGCTGCGCAGGAAGAACAGCAGCACGAGCACCGCCAGGCCGCCGCCGTACAGGACGGACTGCGCGACGTTGTTGATCGAGCGCTCGATGAAGTTGCCCTGGTTCGACACGGGCACGACGCGCAGCTGCGGGTAGGCCTCGTTGACCTCGTCGATCTGCTGCAGGATGCGGCGCGAGACCTCGACCGTGTTCGCGTCGGCCTGCTTGCGCACCGCCACGCGCATGCCGCGGTCGCCGTCGACGCGCACCAGGCGCGTCAGCTTCTCGTAGGTGTCGCGCACCTCCGCGACCTGGCGCACCGTGATCGGGCTGCCCTGGCGCTCCAGCAGCACCGTGTCGCGGATCTGCTCGACGTCGACGAACTCCGCGGGCGCGCGCAGCGTGATCTCGAACCGGCCTTCCTCCAGCTTGCCCGCCGGCCGGTCCAGGTTCGCGTCGCGCAGCGCGTCGAGCACCGTGTCCAGCGGCAGCCCCAGCGCGTTGATGCGGTCGGGGTCGAGCTCGATCCGCACCTCGCGCGTGAAGCCGCCCCAAACGTCGACCTGCGCGACGCCCGGGACGCGCGCGAAGCGGTAGCGCACCTGGTCCTCGACCAGCTGCGTCAGCTCGACCGGGTCGAGCTTGCTGGAGATGCCGAGGATCACGACGGGGAAGCTGGCCACGTCGAACTTGCGCACGCGCGGCCGCACGACCTCGTCGGGCAGCTCGTCGATCTCGCTCTCCAGGCGCGACGACAGCTCGATCGCGGCCGCGTCGATGTCCGTGCCCCACGAGAAGCGCACGCGCACCGAGCTGCTGCCCTCCGACGACTCGGACGAGATCTCCTCGACGCCGGGGACCGTCGCGACGATCTCCTCGATGATCTGCGTGACGAGGCGCTCCATCACCTCGGGGCTGGCGCCCTCGTACTCGGTGCGCACCGTGACCGTCGGCTGCTCGACGTTCGGCAGCAGGTCGATGCGCAGGCGGTCGAGCGCGACGACGCCCAGCACGACGACCATCAGCGTGACCATGGTCGTGAAGACCGGCCGCGCGACGCTTGCGGCGGGGAGCCTCACGGGGTCGTCTCCGGCGCGTCCGCGACGTGGACCGCGCTGCCGTCGTCGCACAGCTCCTGGCCCAGCGTCACGACGCGGCCGGACAGCGGGCCGTCCGCTTCGACGGCCGTCCACCCCGCGTCGGTGACCAGCACGCGCGCCGGCACCCAGCGCACGCGGTCGCCCGATTCGTCCACGACGAACACGCCGGACGCGTCGTCGCGCTCGGTCAGCGCCGGCGTCGGCACCAGCGTCGCGTCGTCCAGCGACTCGAGCTCCAGGGTCGCGCGCACGAACATGCCCGGCTTCAGGCGCTCGTCGCCGTTCTCGACGTTCAGCTCGATCCGCGCCTGGCGCGTGGCGCTGCGGAACACCGGCGCGATGCGCGTCACCGCGCCCTGGAAGCGCTCGCCGCCGAACGCGTCGGTGGTGAAGGTCGCGGCCTGACCGACGGACAGCCGCGCGTAGTCGCGCTCGGGGACCGTCACGACGCAGGTGATCGGATTCAGCTCGACGATCGACAACAGCGCGTCCGACGGCGTGACGGCCTCGCCCTCGTCGACGAAGCGCTGCGCCACCACGCGCCGGTCGTCACCCGTCACCCAGTCGGCGGTGACGTCCGTGTCGGCCAGGCGGATGCGCGCGGCCTCGACGACGGCCTCCGCGCGCACGACGTTCGCGGCCGTGACCTCGACGCGCGCGCGCTGCGCCAGCTCGTCGGTCTTCGCGGCGTCGAGCTGCGACTCGGACGTCACGCCTTCCTTGCGCAGCGTCTGCGCGCGCTCCAGGGCGCGCTGGGCGATCTCGAGCGCGCTCTGCGCCTCGGCGTGGCTCGCGCGTGCGACGTCCAGGTCGGCGCGCGCCTGGTTCAGCTCCTGCACGAACTCCGCGTCCTCGACCTTCGCGACGACCTGGCCGCGCGTCACCGCGTCGCCCAGGTCGGCCTCCAACCGCTGCAGGCGACCCGAGACCTTCGGCGCCAGCAGGAACTCGGAGGAGGCCTCGAGCGTGCCGCTGAAGGTGCGGCGCAGCGTGATCGGGCCGCGGCGGACCTCGCCGACCTCGACGGGGGCGGGG
>JAUHYB010000309.1 GCA_030426745.1 bacterium | reverse complement strand
GGCGCGCCGACGCGCGTGACCGACGAGCTGGACCGCCGCGGGATCGCGTGGCGCGCGACCTGGCGGGACGGGCCGCTGCGGCGCGCGTTCGCGGCGCGTAAGGAAGCGGGCGCCGAGGGGCCGCCCGGGTCCCGCGGGCGGGAGAGCGCGCGCGACCGACGCGGCCGCGGCGGCGGAACGGCGCGCTTCGTGCCAGAATCGACGCCATGAGCTGGACGACGACCTGGGTGTTCCTCGCCGCGCTCGGCCTCGACGGCACCGCGCGGAGCGCCGACGGCACTGCGCGGACCGCCGACGGAACTGCGCCAACCGCCGAAGGCACCACGCGGAGCGCCGACGGCACCGCGCGAACCGCACACGGCACCGCGCTCGCGACGCCCCACGACACCCCGCAACGCGTCGCGTCGCACGACAGCAGCCCGCAACGCGTCGCGTTGCACGACAGCAGCCCGCAATGCGCCGCGTTGCACGACAGCACCGCGCGACGCGGCGCGTTGCAGGACGAATCGCCCGCCGCCGCCGACGACCCGCGCGCGGTCGACCGCCGGCGCATCTTCTTCCTGGCGGACGGCGGGGTGCTGCGCGGGCGCTCGAAGTGGACCGGCGACGCCTGGTCGGTGCGCATCGACGGGGCGTGGCGGCGCGTCGAGGCGGACCGCGTCACGCGCACGCGCGTCGAGCGCGAGGTGAAGGACGAGGCCGCGAAGCTCGCGCGCACGCTGAAGGACGACGACCTCGACCGGCGCGTGTTCTACGCGGGCTGGCTCGCGGACCAGGGCCTGGTGGCAGAGGCGCTCGACGAGCTCGACCGCGTGCTGCGCGCGGAGCCCGACCACGCGGGCGCGCTGGAGCTGATCGACGCGCGGACGTTCCCGCTGGAGCGCGCGGAGGGTCGCGCGTTCGACGCGGAGCTGTACCGCGAGCTCGTACTGGCGGGCGGCGTCGCGCGGCCGGTGGAGCGCGAGCTGATCCTGCGCCTGCTCGTGCGCGGCGCGGGGCGCGAGGTCGTCGCCGCGACCTTCGCGCACGAGCTGACGACGACCGGCAACGCGCGGCGCGAGTTCGCGACGCTGGCGTACCGGCGTGTGCTGGTCGGCGAGGAGCCGCGCGAGCTGTTGCGGCGGTGCGCGCTGGACGGATCCGAGTCCGTGCGCCGCGGCGCCGCGCGCGCGCTCGCCGCGGTGAACGAGCCGGCGCTCGCCGTGCCGCTGATCGAGGCGTTGGGTTCGGAGTCCCCCGCCGTGCGCACGAACGCCGCCGAGAGCCTGGGCGAGCTGGGCGTGCCGGCCGCGGTTCCGGCGCTGGTGAACCGCTACAGCGCGCTGGCGCAGGGCGGCGCCGTGACGCGCCCGCCCGCCGCGAACATCTTCATCGGCAAGCAGTTCGCCTACGTCGGCGACTTCGACGTCGAGATCGCGCAGGGCGCGTCGATCGCCGACCCGACGGTGATGGTCGGGACGGAGGGCGCGGTGCTCGACGTGCGCCTGGGCGGCATCTCGGGCTGGACGCTCGTGCGCGAGGCCGGCGTCGTGCGGCGCTCGCTGGAACAGCTGACCGGCGCGAAGCCGGGCCACGCGGCGCGCGACTGGGAGCGCTGGCTCGAGGAGCACGGGCACGTGCTCGAGCTGACGGACCAGTGAGGCGCGCGCGGCCGTCACCCTCCCGGAACGACGACGGGGAGCGCGGCGCGCTCCCCGTCGTCGTTCCGGACCGCGGTCCGGACGTTGAGTCTCGCGTCGCCGCTCAGCCTTGCGGGCCGAACGTCTTCGCGACGAAGCCCTGGAAGCCCTGCAGCGCGGTGCGCTGCGTGTAGAACTCCAGGCCGCGCGCGGCGCCCAGCTCCTCGCCGCCGCCCGCGCGGCCGGGGCCGCCGTGGACGAGGTTCGGCAGGACCATGCCGGGCGGCAGGGTCTGTTCCGCGACGCGGTCGTTGCAGGTCCACACGCGGCCGTGCCAGGGCGCTGCTTCGAGCACGTAGGTCTCGAGCCACGCGTTGTCGTTCGAGTACGCGCTGCACACCAGGCCGCCGCCGCCCTTGCGCACGATCGCGGCCGCGTTCGCGGCGTCGCCGTCGTAGGGCACGATCGTCGAGACGGGGCCGAAGACCTCGTCGCCGTGCACGATGTCGGCGTCCGCGTCCTTCGCGACGATCAGCGTCGGGGCGACGAAGCAGCCCTTCTCGAACAGCGGCTCGGGGCCGCCGCAGGCGACCTCGCCGATCGCGGCCAGGCGCTCGATGCCGGCGCGCACGTCGTCGAACTGCGCCTTCGACGAGAGCGGACCCATGCGGTTCGCCTTGTCGCGCGGGTCGCCGACCTGGATGCGCGACAGCTCGGCGACGAGGTCCGCCTTGACGTCCTCGACGCGGTCCGACGGGACGAGGATGCGGCGCACGGCCGTGCACTTCTGCCCCGTCTTCTGCGTCATGTCGGTGACGATGTTCGACAGGAACACGCCGTAGGTCTCGGACGACGCGTCGACGTCCGGCGCCAGCACGGCGGCGTTCAGCGAGTCGGCCTCGACGTTCACGCGCACGTTGTTCGCGACGAGCGCCTCGCGACCCTTCAACATCGCGCCGGTCTTCGCGGAACCGGTGAACGCCATGCAGTCCTGGCCGCCGAGGTGGTCGAGCAGGTCGCCCGTCTTGCCGCACAGGAACTGGAAGCTGCCCTCGGGCAGGATCCCGGACTCGACGGTGATCCGCGCCACGCGCCACGCCAGCCACGCGGTCGGCGTGCCCGGCTTCTCGATCACCGGCACGCCGGCCAGGATCGAGCACGCGAGCTTCTCCATCATCCCCCACGAGGGGAAGTTGAACGCGTTGATGTGCACCGCGACGCCGTGGCGCGGCACGCGCACGTGCTGGCCGTGGAAGCGCGCGGTGCGGCCGATCTGCTCGCCCTCGCCGTCGGACAGGAACGTGCGGTCGCCCAGCGACTTCGCGTAGTGCGCGTAGGCCGCCAGCGTGCCCGTCGCGCCGTCGATGTCGAACTTGGCGTCGCCGCGCGTGTTGCCGCCGTTCGTGACGCCGATCTCGATCAGCTCCTCGCGGTGCTCGTGGATCGCGCCGGACAGCGCCTTCAGCAGCTTGCCGCGCTCCGCGAAGGTCATCGCGCGCAGCGCCGGGCCGCCGACCTCGCGCGCGTAGCGCACGCACGCGCCGAAGTCGATGCCGGCGGTGCTGGTCTCGGCGATCGCCTCCTCGGTGGTCGGATCGTAGAGGGTCTCGAGGTTCTCGGACCCCTCGTGCCAGGCGCCCTGGACGTAGCTCGACAGTCGTTGCATCGCGCGTCTTCCTTGCGGTTCGGGTCGTCCGGGGCGCGCCGCCCCGGCGATTCGGGCGAACACTCTAACCGAGCGGCACCCCGGGCGCGACGCCGCGGGCGCCCGTCCTGGGCGGAGGCCGGAGGACGCCCCGCGCCCGCTTTCCCCGCGCGGCACGATCGCGCATCCTCTCCCCCATGGACGCCGCCCCCCGAGAGTCGGAATCGCCGAAGCCGGAACCGCCGGACCGCGGCTCGCCGGACCCCGCCGCCCTCCCGCCCGCCGCGCGCTGGTTGCCCGCCGGCTGCTTCCGGGGCCGCACGGCCGTCGTCACCGGCGGCGGCACGGGGCTGGGCCTCGAGGTCTCGCGCGGGCTCGCGGCGCTCGGCGCGCGCGTCGTCGTCGCGTCGCGGAACCCGGACCACCACACGGCGCTGCGGGAGGAAGCCGCGCGGAACGGCTGGTCCGTCGTCGGCCGCGCGATCGACGTGCGCGAGGCCGCGGACGTGCGGCGGCTGGCGGACGAGCTGCGCGCGGAGCTCGGCCCGATCGACGTCCTCGTGAACAACGCCGCCGGCAACTTCGTGTGCCCCGCCGAGCGCCTGTCGGTGAACGCGTGGCGCGCCGTGCTCGGCATCGTGCTGGACGGCACCTTCTACTGCTCGAAGTCCTTCGGGCGGCACATGATCGCGGACGGCGGCGGGTCGATCCTGAACGTCGTCGCGACCTACGCGTGGACCGGCATGCCGGGCGTCGTCCACTCGGCCAGCGCGAAGGCCGGCGTGCTGGCGATGACGAAGACCCTGGCGGCGGAGTGGGCGCGGCACTCGATCCGCGTCAACGCGATCGCGCCGGGACCGTTCGAGTCCGACGGCGCCGGCGCGAACCTGTGGCCCGACGAGGCGAGCCGCGCGA
>JAUHYB010000308.1 GCA_030426745.1 bacterium | reverse complement strand
AGGCTGCGCGGCGTGATGCCGCACAGCTCGGCGGTCCGGCCGACGCGGCCCTCGGTGCGTGCGAGCTGCGCGGCGAGGTACTCGCGCTCGAACTCGGACGCGATCTGCTCCTTCGCCTCGCGCAGCGGCAGGTCCAGGTGGTACTCGATCGGCGTCGTGCGCTGCGGCCCGTGCGTCACGGCCAGGTCCTCGCGGCCCGGGTAGCGCACGGAGTCGGGCAGGTCGTTGACCTCGATGCGCGAGGTGCGGCAGATCACGATCGCGTGCTCGACCGCGTTCACCAGCTGGCGGATGTTGCCCGGCCACTCGTACGCCATCAGCACCTCGAGCGCCTCCTCCGAGATGCTCTCGACGCGCTCGCGCCCCAGCGCGCTGCGGAAGTGGCGGATGAACGATCCGACCAGGTCGGGGATGTCCTCGGGGCGCTCGCGCAGCGGCGGAACGTCCAGCGTCACGACGTTCAGGCGGTAGTAGAGGTCCTCGCGGAAGCGCCCCGCCTCGACCTCGCGCAACACCTCGCGGTGCGTCGCGGCCATGACGCGCACGTCGATCGGGATCGTCTCCTCGCCGCCGACGCGGTGCACGCGGCGGCGCTGCAACACGGTCAGCAGGTTGACCTGGAAGTGGATCGGCATCTCGCCGATCTCGTCCAGGAAGATCGTGCCGCCGTGCGCGAGCTCGAACCGCCCCTTCTTCAGGCGGCTGGCGCCGGTGAACGCGCCCTCCTCGTGGCCGAACAGCTCGCTCTCCAGCAGCTGCTCGGGGATCGCGCCGCAGTTGACCGAGACGAACGGCCCGTCGGCGCGCGGCCCCTCGTTGTGGATCGCCTGCGCCAGGCGCTCCTTGCCGACGCCCGTCTCGCCGGTGATCAGCAGTGACGAGTCCGTGTCGACGACGCGTTGCACCAGTTCCAGGAAGCGCTGCATGCGGCGGCTGCGCGACAGGAAGTCGGCGAGGCGCGGCTCGGAGTGCTCGCGGCCGGCGTGCGGGTCGCGCAGGCGGCTGTGCTCCGATCCGGCGAGCGCGGCGACGGACTCGCGCTGGTGCTGCGCGGGGTCCTGCGACTCGAGCACGCCCGAGACGCCGGCGGACAGGAGCTCCGCGCGCTCCACGTCGTCGGCGCCGTCGGTGACGACGAGCAGGCCGGGCCCGGACTCGCGCTTCGTGTAGGCGTCGACCACCTCGAGGTCCGTGCCCTTCAGCGACGCGCGGCGCACCACCACCAGGTCGGGCCCGCCGGGGCCGTCGGACTCGCGCGCGTCGCGCAGCGGGTCGGCGCCCTCGTCGAGCACCTCCAGGTCGAGCGCCGCCTCGCCGAGCAACGCGCGCAGGCGCTCGCGCAGCGCCTCGTCCTCGACGGCGATGACCGGTCGATCGCTCTCATCGCGCGCGGGCTGCGGGCCCGCCTCCGATTCGGAAGTCATAGCTCCGATCCTACCGGACGGCGGACCTCCGATGGAACCCCGTTCTGGGCGGAAATCGCCCCTCACGACCCCGGGAAGGCCGCTCTCGGAGGGTGGCACGCCGCTTGTATTGCCCTCGGCCATCACCGTTCCGGCGCCCCGCACGCGCCTCACCCCACCCCCCGAGACATGCCCCGTCCAGAAGAGACCCCCCAGCCTCCCTCCGCCCGCACCGGCCTGCGCGTCGCCGTGCTGGGCGCCACCGGCCTCGTCGGCCGCGAGATGACGCGCCTGCTCGAGGAGAGCCGGATCCCCGTCGCCGAGCTCCTGCCCCTCGCCTCCGCGCGCCGCGCGGACCGCACCGTGCGCTTCCGCGGCGAGGACGTCCCGGTCCGCGCCGTGAGCGCGGACGCCTTCCAGGGCGTCGACCTCGTGCTCGCCAGCGCGGGCGGATCGGTCAGCCGCGAGTGGCTGCCGGTCGCCGCCGCCGCCGGCGCCGTCTGCGTGGACAACACCAGCGCGTTCCGCATGGACGACGGCGTGCCGCTCGTCGTCCCCGAGGTGAACGCCGCCGCCCTCGACGGCATCCGCCCCGGCAGCGGCCGCGGCGCGATCATCGCGAACCCGAACTGCTCGACGATCCAGCTGGTCGTCGCGCTGGAACCCCTGCGCCGCGCGTTCGGCATCGAGCGCGTCGTCGTCAGCACCTACCAGAGCATCTCCGGCGCCGGCCGCGGCGCCGTCGACGAGTTCCGCGCGGCGACGACGACCATCATGGACGCCGGCGACGACGGCGCCGAGGTGAAGCGCGAGTCGCCCGCCTTCGACGTGCTCGCGCGCATCGGCGACATCGAGGACGACGGCGTGACGACCGAGGAGCGCAAGATGGTCCTCGAGACGCCGAAGATCATGGGCGCCGACGTGCCCGTGGACGTGACGTGCGTGCGCGTCCCGGTCTTCACCGGTCACGCCGAGTCCGTGTGGGTCGAGACCACGGGGCCCGTCAGCGTCGAAGACGCGCGCCGCGTCATGGCCGCGTTCCCCGGCATCACGGTCACGGACGCGACCGACGTCCCCCGCCCGCGCGACGTCGCCGGCGACACGGACGTGCACGTCGGCCGCTTCCGCGACGCGCGCACCGCGCGCCACGGCGTCCAGTTCTGGGTCGTCGCGGACAACCTGCTGAAGGGCGCCGCCTGGAACGCGATCCAGATCGCCGAGCGCCTGGCCGACGCCGCGACGCCCGCCGCCGCCGGCGTCTGATCCACCCGCACACCCGCTTCCACACCAAGACCACTGATCCCGTGATCCAGACCACCAAGTCTCTCATCGTGCAGAAGTACGGCGGATCGTCCTTGTCGTCGATCGACAAGGTCAACGCCGTCGCGCAGAAGATCGTCGCCTCCGCGGCGGGCGGCCGCCCGATCGTCGTCGTCGTGTCCGCCATGGGCAACACGACCAGCGAGCTGATCGAGCGCGCGCACGCCGTCTCCGACGAGCCGCCCCGGCGCGAGCTCGACATGTTGCTGTCGTCCGGCGAACGGATGAGCATGGCGCTGCTCGCCATGGCCATCGAGTCGCTGGGCCGCCAGGCCATCTCGCTGACCGGGCCGCAGTCCGGCATCGCGACGGACGGCGACCACACGAACGCCACCATCACCCAGGTCGAGCCGCGCCGCATCACGCGCGAGCTGGCCGCCGGCAAGATCGTCATCGTCGCCGGCTACCAGGGCGAGGGCCCGAACGGCGAGGTCACCACCCTCGGCCGCGGCGGCTCCGACACGACGGCGCTGGCGCTGGCCGGCGCGCTGAACGCCGAGCGCTGCGAGATCTACTCCGACGTCAACGGCGTCTACACGGCCGACCCGCGGCTGGTGGACGGGCCGATGCACCTCGAGCGCGTCGACGCCGAGCTGATGGTCGAGTACGCGCTGCGCGGCGCGCGCGTGTTGCACCCCGCCAGCGTCGCGTTCGCGCACCGCCACGAGGTGCCGCTGCACGCGCTGTCGACCTTCGGCGACGACCGCCACACGGTCATCTCGTCCGAGTCCGGCCTGTCGTTCTCGCGCGAGTCCGACGGCGACCCGCAGGTCGTCGGCGTGACCTCGCGCAAGGCGCGCTTGCGCATGCGCGGCGCGGCCGAGGCGCTCCGCACGATGGAGCCCGCGTTCGAGCAACACGGCTGCAGCGCCGAGGAGATCCTGCGTCGCACGGCGAAGGACCAGCACGACTACCTGCTGGACCTCGACGACCTGCCCGACCCCGAGGGCGCGTCGGAGCGCATCGCGCGCGAGCTGCACGGCAAGGCGTCCGTGACCGACGCGCTGGCGTCCGTCTCGATCGTCGCCACGGCGTCGCACGTCGCGACGCTGGCCGGTCAGGTCGAGCAGGTGCTCGCGGAAGCCGGCGCGCCGGCCGTCGCGACGTACCGCCGCCCGCTGTCCGTGACCTGCGCCGTCCCCGCGGACGACCGCGCCGCCGCCGTGCGCGCGCTGCACGAGTCGCTGGTCGAAGCGCCGCTGGCCCTCACGAGCTGAACCGATGACGACGACCGAGGAACGAACCGACGCGCGGGTCACGCTGCGCCGCACGACCGCCGACGACGGCGGCGCGCTGTGGCGCATGGCGAAGGACTCCGGCGCGCTCGACCTGAACTCCCCCTACGCCTACCTGATGTGGGCGGACCTGTACGCCGCGACGAGCGTCATCGCGGAGGTCGACGGAGAACCCGCCGGCTTCGTGATGGGCCTGCGCGTCCCCGGCCGCGAACACGTGCTGTTCGTGTGGCAGGTCGCCGTCTCCGCG
>JAUHYB010000307.1 GCA_030426745.1 bacterium | reverse complement strand
CGTCGTGCTGTCACGACTCGTCGGCGCGTACGCGCACGCTCCCTGGCTCGACCTGCCGATGCACGTCGCGGGCGGCGTCGCCATCGCGCACTTCTTCCGGGGCGCGCTGCTCCTGCCGGAGGCGACGGCGGTCGTCGGCGCGCCGAGCCGCCCCGGTCGCTTCCTGCTGGCGCTCGCGCTGGTCTGCACGTCGGCCGTCGTGTGGGAGTTCCTCGAGTGGACCGGCGACGCGCTCGAGCTGACGAACGCGCAGGCGGGGCTCGACGACACGATGCTGGACATGGCGCTCGGCGTCGCGGGCGGCGTGCTGTACCTGGCGGTTCGCGCGCCCATCGGCGACCCCGGGGCGGAGCGCGGCGCATGAACGTCCTCTTCCTGTGCGGCCGCAACCAGTGGCGCAGCCCGACCGCGGAGCAGCTGTACGCGCGCGTGCCCGGCGTCGCGGCGCGCTCTCGCGGGCTCGCGTCGTCGGCGCGGAGGCGCGTCACGGCCGCCGACGTCGCGTGGGCGGACGTCGTGTTCGTGATGGAGGACGCGCACCGGCGGCGGCTCGCGCGGGACTTCCGGGATGCGCTCGGCGCGCGGCCGGTGCACGTGCTCGACATCCCCGACGAGTACGGCTTCCAGGACCCCGAGCTCGTCGAGCTGATCCGCGCGGGCGTGGACCCGGTGCTGTTCGAGGCTGACGAGGACGGCGAGGACGAACGCGACGACGCCGGCGCGTGAGGGATCGGCGGCGCGCGCCGCTCCCGCGTACACTGTCCGCCATGGACGCGAACGACTTTCGCCGCGCCGCGACCGACCTGCCCGAGGTCGAGGAGCGCGAGCACCAGGACCACCCCGACTTCCGCGTCGGCGGCAAGGTCTTCGCCTCGCTCGGCAAGGACGGATCGTGGGGCATGGTCAAGCTGGACCCCGACGACCAGGCGCGCCGCGTCGCGAAGGATCCGGCACTGTACGAGCCGTTCGCCGGCGCGTGGGGCAAGCACGGCTGCACCAAGGTCCACCTCGCCCGCTGCAAGGAGGCCGAGGCGCGCGACGCCCTCGCCGCAGCCTGGCGGAACGTCGCCCCGAAGAAGGTGCGCGCCGCGCACGAAGGAGAGCTCTAGATGAAGGCCGTCTGGAACGACGTCGTGATCGCCGAGTCCGACGACACCGTCGTCGTCGACAACAACCACTATTTCCCGCGGGCCGCGCTGCGCATGGAGCACTTCCAGCCCAGCGACACGACCAGCGTCTGCGGCTGGAAGGGCACCGCGCGCTACTTCCACGTCACCGCCGGCGACGCGACGAACCGCGACGCGGCCTGGTACTACCCCGACCCGAAGGACGCCGCGCGCGAGATCGAGGGGCGCGTCGCGTTCTGGAAGGGCGTCGAGGTGGTCGAGTAGCGCGTTGACCGCGCACTTCATCCTCTACGTCGCCGACCAGGCGGCGAGCGCGCGCTTCTGGACCGCGGTGCTGGACCGCGCGCCGCGCCTCGACGCGCCCGGCATGACCGAGTTCGAGCTGGGCGAGGGCGCGGTGCTGGGCCTGATGCCGCTCGCAGGGATCCGCCGCTTGCTGGGCGACGCGCTGCCGGCGGCGGAGGCGGGGCCCGACGCGACGGTCGCGGACGCGCCGCGCGCCGAGCTGTACCTCGTCCGCGAGGACGCCGACGCCTGCCACGCGCGCGCGCTGGCGGCGGGCGCCCGCGAACTCAGCCCGATGCGGGCGCGGGACTGGGGCCACGAGGTCGCGTACGCTCTGGACGCCGACGGTCACGTGCTCGCCTGCGCGCGGGCGCGCTGACGCCGCCGGCCGGTCCCCTGCGGCGTTCCGGCGCCGCATCCCCGATCGCGCGGCCCGCCGCCGCGCTCGACCCCCGATCCGCTCGCATGCTCGCTCAAGCCTCCTTCGACATCTCGACCGGGTCGGCCGGACTCACGGCCTTCGTCGCCGTCGTCGCCCTGATCCTCACGGCCGTCGTCCACGTCTGCTTCGCCCTGGCGGTCTTCAACGACGCCGGGAAGCTCTCGCGCCCCACGCTCGTCGGGCCCGCCGTCTGGGCGATCGCGACGCTGCTGGGCGGCGTGATCGCGGCGGGCATCTACTGGGCGGTGAACCGTTCGATGCTGGTCGGCCGCGTGGCGGGCGGCGTCGCGTCGGCGCAGGCTCCCGACCGGGGCGCGGAGCGACCGAGCGAAGGCTGACAGGGGTTCGCAAAGCGGTTCCGGGTCCCTTGTTTGGGAAAGCGGCGCGCTCGCGCCTGGTTGTGCGCGTGCACAAATGGCTGGTGTGGCGGCCTTGCATAGGATGTCGCGTTCTGGCTCGCCGTCGCCTCATCCGGATTGGGTCAACCTACGTTGAGGGATTGCGAACTCCCACTAGGATGGGGGATCGCGCGCGCGCCGAAACCGCCGGCGCGCGCGCTCCGCAACCCACGACCCGCCGGATCGGACCGATCCACCCATGCGCCACCACCACCGCGCACCGCTCGCGCTGTGCGGCTCGCTGCTCCTCGCCGCGGGCTGCTCGAACTCCAACGACCCCGCCCCGCCCCGGGTCTCTCCCGACCCCGGCCCCGGCGACCCCGTCCCGCCCGAGGTGGCGGTCGGGGAGCGCCTGTTCCGCGAGCCGCGCTTCGCGCAGTTCTTCGCGGTGAACGCGGGCGGCGACCTGAACCAGGCCCTGCCGACCGGCGACCGCGCCGTCGACACGATCGTCGTGGACGGCGTCGAACAGGTCAGCCCGTTCGCCGACTCGACGCAGAGCTGCGCGAGCTGCCACCTGAGCGACCAGGGCGTGACGTTGCCCGGCGGCGGCGTGCGCGCGTGGACCGACTTCGCGCGGTCGGCGAAGACGACCGAGCGCGCGGACGGCGTGCGCGAGACGGCGCGCAAGGTCGCGCCGCTGGTCGACCTGGCGCACCGCGAGGACGGCACCTTCCACGCCGACGGTGAGTACGCGTCGCTGGGCGCCGCGATCGAGGGCGCGCTGCTGGGCCGCAAGCTCGGATGGATGGCGAACGAGCGCGACGCGGCCGTCGCGAACCTCGCCGCCGTGCTGCGCGCGGACGACGGGACGACCGCGAACGGCCTGGCGTACGGCGGCGTGCCGTACTCGCAGCTGTTCGACATCGACGCGGTCGACGTGCCGACCGAGTACGCGATGCCGGACCACCTGTTGTTCGACTTCGACGCGGCGACCGACGAGGAACTCGTGGACGGCGTCGTCGCGGTGATCGCCGAGTACCTGGACGCGCAGGAGCTGGGTCGCGACTCGTCGGGGAACCCGCTGGGGTCGCCCTACGACGCCTTCCTGGCCGAGAACGCGCTGCCGCGTCAGCCGGACGCGGGTGAGAGCGACCTGGAGTACGCGCGGCGCCTCGCGACGGAGCTCGACGCGCTGACCGACCCGGTGTTCATCGACGCCGGCGTCGTGGAGTTCGAGACGCACGACCAGGACTACGCGTTCGGCGCGCTCGAGCTGGAAGGCCTGCGCACGTTCCTGCGCGAGCCCGGCGCCGCGGGCGCGGTCGGCAACTGCGTCGCGTGCCACGCGCCGCCGCGCTTCACCGACGACCTGTTCCGCAACACCGGCGTGACGCAGGCGGAGTACGACGCCGAACACGCGGTCGGCGCGTTCTTCGACATGCCGATCCCGTCGCTGGCGGAGCGCGGCGCATCGCCCGGCATCTACCTGCCGGCGAGCCCGACGAAGCCGCTGGCGCCGGAAGCGCTGCGCCACCGCGCGCGGGGCGTGTACCCCGACCTGGCGGACCTGGGCGTGTGGAACGTGTTCGCGAACCCGTTGATGCCGGACGCGCAGGCGCCGGTGCGCGCGGCGCTGGAAGCGGCGATCGGACCCGACGCGGCGACCATGACGGACGACGAGTTGCTGTCGCGAACGATCGCGTCGTTCCGCACGCCGAGCCTGCGGGACCTGGGGCACAAGGGGCCGTTCGGGCACAACGGCATGCTCGCGGACCTGGACGCCGTGCTGGCGCACTACGTCGAGTACGCGGACCTGGCGCGCATGGACCTCGTGCGCAACGCGGACCCCGCGCTCGCGGACGTCGCGATCACGCCGGCGGACAGCGCGGCGCTGGTCGCCTTCCTGCGCAGCTTGAACGAGGACCTGGACTGACCGAGGCGCGCGCTCCGAACGGGGCCGCAGTGGCCGAAGGTAACGTGCCGGGTGCAGAATCGTCGGGTTAGCAGAGCGGGGCGGC
>JAUHYB010000306.1 GCA_030426745.1 bacterium | reverse complement strand
CTGCCGCTGAACGCGGTCGAGCGCGGGCGCCTCGCGGACGAGCTGGTCGAGGAGACGCTCGGCATCGGCCCGCTCGCGCCGCTGATGGCCGACCCGGCCGTGACCGACATCCTGGTCAACGGCCCGAACCGCGTGTACGTCGAGCGCTTCGGCCGCCTGGAGAAGACCGACGTGCGCTTCCGCGACGACGACCACGTCAAGCGCGTGATCGAGCGCATCGCCGCGCGCGTCGGCCGCCGCATCGACATCTCGTCGCCGATGGTCGACGTGCGCCTGCCCGACGGCAGCCGCGTGAACGCGACCCTGCCGCCGGTGTCGATCGACGGACCGACGCTGTCCATCCGCCGCTTCGGCCGCACGCGCCTGCGCCGCGAGGACCTCGTGCGCCTGCGCATGTGGAGCGACGAGATGGTGCAGTTCCTGGAGCACGTCGTGCGCGCGCGCAAGAACGTGATCGTCGCCGGCGGCACGGGCGCGGGCAAGTCGACGGCCCTCGGCGCGATGGCGGAGGCGATCCCGAACCACGAGCGCATCGTGACGATCGAGGACACCGCCGAGCTCGTGCTGGACCAGGACCACGTCGTGCGCCTGGAGACGCGCCCGCCGAACGTCGAAGGCCGCGGCCTGATCACGGCGCGCGACCTGGTGATCAACTCGCTGCGCATGCGGCCCGACCGCATCATCATGGGCGAGGTGCGCGGGCCCGAGGCGCTGGACATGTTGCAGGCGCTGAACACCGGCCACGACGGCGGCCTGTCGACGATCCACGCGAACTCGCCGCGCGACGCGCTGGCGCGCCTCGAGACGATGGTGCTCATGGCGGGCCTCGAGCTGCCCAGCCGCGCGATCCGCGAGCAGATCGTGTCCGCGATCCAGATCGTGGTGCACCTGCGTCGCTTCGAGGACGGCGTGCGTCGCGTCGAGTGCGTGTCGGAGCTGACCGGCATGGAGGGCAACACGCCGCTCCTGCAGGACATCTTCCGCTTCCACTGCACGGGTCGGAAGGGGCGTCGCGTGTCGGGCGAGTTCGTCGCCACCGGCATCGTGCCGCGCGTCGCGCTCGAGCTGCGCGAGCAAGGCTTCGACTTCCCGCTCGAGTTGTTCAAGAAGCCCGTGGGCCTCGGCCATGCTTGAAGCCGTCATCGGAGGAGGCGCCGCCGCCGCGCTGGGGGCGAGCGCCTGGGCGCTGCGCCGTCGACGCCTGCGCGACATCGCGCGGGACCGGCTGGCGGAACCCTTCGTCCAGATCCAGGAGGAGCGCGACAGCGGCCCGCCGGTGCTGACCGGTCCGCGCTGGTGGGTGCCCGCGTGCTCCGCGCTCGTCGTGTGGATCGTGCTGGGCCCGCTCGTCGGCCTCGCGTGGCCGTTCGCGGTCGCGCTGTCGCTGGTCGTCGGCATCCTGGCGTGGATCTGGGAGGACCACCGCGCGCAGAAGGCGTCGCTGGACCTCGAGGCGCAGCTCGCCGAAGGCATCGACTTCATCGTCGGTTCCCTGGGGGCGGGCGGCAGCACGCTCGACTCGATCGACAACGCCGCGAAGGAGGTGCGCCAACCGCTGGCGCAGCTGTTCGAGGACGTCACCGGCCGCCTGCGCTACGGCGACACGCCGCGCGCGGTGCTGGAGGACCTGGCCGACCGCGTTCCGCTGGAGAGCTTCCGCCTGTTCGCGTTCACCGTGCTCGTCCACGAGGAGACCGGCGGCAGCCTCGCGCCGATCCTGTCCAGCGTCGCGCGCACGATGCGCGACCGCATCGACCTGGCCCGCCGCGTGCGCGCCGAGTCGCGCCAGTCGCTCGCCTCTGTCGTCGGCATCCTCTTCATCACCTACGCGATCGCGTTCGTGACCTGGCGCGTCGATCCCGAGCGCATGGAGGGCTTCCTGAACGACCCGACCGGCTCGCGCTTCGCCGCCGGCGCCGTGTTCCTGCAAGCCATCGGCCTGCTGATCATGACGAAGCTCAGCCGCATCCGTTACTAGGGGGACCGCGACGATGGACACGCTCTGGATCACCTTGTCGTGGCTGCTGGCGATGGCGGCCGCGTACTTCCTGGTCACGCGCTGGAGCCGCTTGACGAGCGTGCGCCGGCGCATGCTCGACTCGGGCAGCGTGACGCTCGAGGAAGAGGTCCCCGAGGAGTCGAGCGGCCGGTTGACGCGCTGGCTGGCGCTGGCGGGCTACCGCGCGCCCGGCACGACGGGCGCGTTCGTGATCGCGTGCCTGATGGCGACCGCGATCGGACTGGGCGTCGCGATCGTGACGAGCGCGCTCGGCGTCTTCGAGCTGCTGCAGGAGCGCGCGGAAGGCCTGCCCGTGTCCGTCGCGGACCTCAGCGGCCCGCTGTTCCGCTTCGCGCCGTGGCTCCTCTTCCTGGCGATCGCCGCGCTGCCGTGGCTCGTCGTGCGCCGCCGCCGCCGCGAGCGCGTGCTGGCGATCGAGCAGGACCTGCCGATCGTGCTCGACCTGTTCGCGACGCTGTCCGAGTCCGGCCTCGGCTTCGACGCCTCGCTGACGAAGATCCTGGAGTCCGAGCGCGACGAGCGCCCGCTCGAGGAGGAGCTGCGCATCTTCCAGTTCGAGACGCTGGCCGGCATCCCGCGCGTCCAGTGCTTCCGCCGCCTGTCCGAGCGCTGCCGCGTCGGTTCGCTGACGATCTTCTGCTCCGCGATGGTGCAGGCCGAACAGGTGGGCGCGGGCTTCTCGACCGTGCTCGCGCGCCAGGCCGCCGACCTGCGCTCGCGCCGTCGCGAGGAGGCGATGGTGCAAGCGCACGCGTTGCCCGTGAAGCTCGTCTTCCCGCTCGTCGCCTTCTTCCTGCCGAGCATCTTCCTGGTGACGCTGGGCCCGGCCTTCCGCGACTTCATGCAGATGATCGACGGCGTGATCCGCGGGTACTAGCGCCGCGGCGCGCGGTTCGAGGGGAGTTCAGCGGCCGAGCGCCGCGTGCGCCGCGATCGCGCACGCCGCCTCGGCCGCGGTCTCGATGCGCAGGACGTGGGGCGCGAGGCGGACGCGCGCGGCGCCGTGGGCTTCGAGCGCGCGCGCTTCCGTCGGATCCCAGCCGCCTTCGGGGCCCAACGCGAGCACCAGCGGCGTGTCGTTCGCGCCGTCCGCCGGCGGCTCGGTCAGCAGCGCGGACAGCGTGCGTTCCGCGCGCGGGTCCAGGATCGCGAGGCGCGCGCCGGCGGGGATCCGCGACGCGCGCTCGTCGATCGACGCCGGTCCGTCGAGCTCCGGCAACCAGCGCCGGCCGGACTGCTTGCACGCCTCGCGCGCGCGTCGCGCCAGCCGCTCGATCCGCTTCGCGCCGGCCTCGCGCGCGTGCGGCGCGGTGCGCAAGGTGTCGAGGGCGGCGATCCGCGCCGCGCCCAGCTGCGTCAGCCGGTCGACCATCTCCTCGGCGCGCCCGCCCTTCGGCAGCGGCAACCACAGCTCGATCCACGGCAACGCCGCGCCCCGCTCGCCCGGCGCCGGTTCGCGCGGCAGCTCCTCGCGCACGCCGAGCTCCAGCCGCCGCTTCGCGACCGCCGTCGCTTCGAGCCGCCACGCGCCGCCGCGCCCGTCCAGACCGACGACCTCGTCGCCCTCGGCGACGCGCAGGACCTGCAACGCGTGTCGCTCGTCCTCCTCCAGGAGGCGCGCCACTCCGCCGGCCGGCGGTTCGGCCAGGAAGAAGCGGCGGAGGGAGTCGGCGTCGCGCGGCATCGCGGGAGGATACAGAACTGACGTTCCGTCCTCACTCCGCCCTTATCGTGCGGGGCCCGCGAGCACGGTCGCGAATGATCGGGGTCGAGGAGGCGACCTCGACCGCCCGTTCCGCGCGCGGACCGCGTACGATCGACTCCCGATCCCGCGCCGTCCGCTTCCCGACGACCACGAAAGACCGACCATGCGCTTCTCCTCGACGATCCTCTCGCTCGCACTGATCGGCCCGCTCGCCGCGCTGGTCTCGAACCGAGCGTCCGCACAGTGCCCGCCCGACGCCTACGAGCCGAACGACACCTGCACCGCGGCGGCGCCGTTGTCGGTGGCGAACCACGCGAACCTGAGGGCCTCGGAGCTGGACCCGGACCACTACGTGATCACGGTGCCGCCGCTCGAGCAGCTGCGGGTCACGCTGTGGCCGAGCAATCAGATGGCGCAGCCGTTCGAACTGTCGCTCCAGGACGACGCGTGTTCCATGGGACTCGCGGACTCGGAGTTCTTCGAGGACCTCGCTACC
>JAUHYB010000305.1 GCA_030426745.1 bacterium | reverse complement strand
ACGGGATGCGAGCGCCGGCGACCCGAGGGCCGTCCGAGGCGGAGCGGGGCGGCGGCCGAGGCCGCCTGGTCCAGTCCCGGCGCTCCCGGAGCGCGACCGCCGTTCCCGGCGACCTCACCCCCTCGCGAACGAGGGCGGCGCGATCCGGCCGATGGCGGCCCGCCCCTGTGAGGGACCTCGCCGAGGCCCGCGCAAGTGCTTGCGACCGGCCTGCCGAGGGCGGCGGGCGCCCGCGAGCCCTCTGGGGTGCGGCGTGGAGCGGAGCGAGCTCCCTCCGGCCGTCCTCCCGGGGCGTCCCCCACTTCCGTGTTCGATCCGCGGGGGGGCGGGACTGCAGTGAATCCGCCCGGCGCCGGCTCGTCCTGGAGAGGACTGTCCCGGCCGAGGATCACTGCCTGGACACTCCACTCTAGAGCAGTCCGAGGGCCGAGTCATCCCCTCTCGGAGGCTTTCCGGCGGGTTCTCGAGGCCTGCACGGGCGGTTCTCGGGCCCTGGAGGCGGTCGTGGGGGCGCCGGGCCGGCGGGGCGAGCGCCCCGGGAGGCGCGGGGCGGTCGGCGCGGGGCCGAAGGCGCGAAACGCGCGGCGGCCGCCAGGGGAGCGGCCGCGGATCGATCTGGTCGGGGTGAGAGGATTTGAACCTCCGACCTCTGCGTCCCGAACGCAGCGCTCTACCAAGCTGAGCCACACCCCGAGATCGAGGCGAGGAAGATAGGGTTCCGCCCCCCCGCCGTCAAGGAACACCGGGCGCGAGTGGGCGGCTTCGTCGGAAAGGGTCGCGGGGCGGGTCGCCGGGGTCGGCGGTCCGCCCCGCGGGGTCGATCCGGATGGTCGGGCGCGGCGGGCGCCGCCGCGGCGCGTGGAGCGCGCCCCTAGCGGCCCAGGTCCACGAACACGCCGCCGTTCTCCTTGGCGAGGCGCTCCATGAAGCTCTTCTGGAACTCGCCGATGGCGATCGTGTGGATGACGACCTTGCGGAGGTCGTTCGCCTCCTTGACCTTCTTCAGGATGTCGTCGGTGTCGACGAGGTCGCCGTGGGTCGGGCGGCCGTCGGAGAGGAAGAAGATCGTGTCGACCTCGACCTCGTAGTCCTCGTCCATCTCGCCGGGCGCGGCGATCTCGAGGCCGGCCATCAGCGCGCCGAAGGTGTTCGTCTTGCCCTTCTCCAGGTTCGCGCTGCCGCCGAGGCCCGCGCCGGCGAGGCGCTCCTTGGACGCGCCGCCGATCGCCTCGAGCTTCTTGGCGTAGTCGACCGCGCTCTTCTTGTTGAGCACGTTCGCGGGCACGAGCTTCTTCTTCCAGCGGTCGATGTCCGTCGCGAAGGAGAGGATGTTGAACTCGACGTAGGACTCGAGCCCCTCGACGGTGCGCGCGAGCTCGGTCTTGACGATGTCCATGCGCCGCATCGACGGGTAGTCGCCGTCGGCGAAGCGCTCGCGCTCGACGACCTCGGCCTCCATCGAGCCCGAGACGTCGATGATGAACAGGATCGAGCGGCTGGGCGTCTCGATGCCGTGGAAGCTCGCCTGGCCCGACGGCTTGTAGCGCTCGCGCGCCTCGGCGCGGGCGGCGCGGGCCTTCGCGAGCTCCTCGTCGGACGGGATCTGGAAGCGGTCCTTGGTGCGCCCCCACCAGGTGCGCCAGTTCTCGATGCTCTGGCCGAAGTTCTTGCCGGTGATCTCCGACAGCGTCTCGCCGATGTCGGCCTGCAGGCGGCCCTCCTCGGCCTCCATGTGCGCCATCAGCGGTTCGATCGCGCGCTGGTCGCGGACGACGGCCAGCGCGGCGATGGCGCTGGAGCGCACCTGCCAGACGCCGTCGTCGAGCGCGACGATCGCCGGGTCGACGACCTCGGGCGCCTTCAGCGCCGTCAGGCCCTCGAGCGCCGCGCAGCGCACGGCGGACTCCTTGTCGCCGCACAGCGCGACGAAGCTCGGCACCGCGGCCGTCTCGCCGCGCGAGGCGAGCGCCTGGATCGCGCGCCGGCGCACGTCCCAGTTCTTGTCCTCGAGGCACGCGATCAACGACTCGCTGGGGCCGGAGTAGGAGCCGAGCGCGATCGCCTGCAGCAGGCCGAGGCGCTCCATGTCGTCCTTCGACTCCTCGAGGATGAGGAAGACGTGGTCGATCGGCGGGCGCTCCTTGAAGCTGCCCAGGATCTCGATCGCCGCTTCGCGGACCTCGCGCTCCTTGTCGTCCAGGATCGGCACGAGCACGTCGACGACGGCGACGGACTCGGTGCCCTGCAGCGACAGGATCGCCTCGACGCGCGTCGGGGTGTCCTTGAACTTGCGGAAGTACTTCTTGAACTCCTTGACGATCTCGTCGTCCGCGAGGCCGAGGGTCGGCAGCAGACAGATCGCGGCGAGGAGCGCCAGGCGGCGGAGGAGGAGCGGCATGGGAGGGTCTCGGGCGGGGGGGATCGGAGCGGGACCGAGGGTAGCGTCTACCCCCCGAGCGCGCCCAGGGCTACGGCCCGCGGCGCCGCTTCCGGGTCCCCCGCGCGCGTCTCCGGCCGTCCCGACGCGCGCCCCCACCGCCGTTCCCGCGCGGCGCGCGCGCGGCGCGATCGAGCGTTCCGCGCTCGGCCGCCTCGGGCGCGCGGTCCCGCAACGAGCGCGGGCCGACGCCGGTGGTCCGGCGTCGGCCCGCGTGGAGTCGCGGTCGCGGTGGTCGCGATTCAGCGCGGCTGGTCGGCCTTCGTCTTGCCGCCCTTCGCGCCGCGCTTGCCCGAGGCCGCTTCCTGCGGCCCGGCGGTGCCCGGATCGATCAGGCGCGTGCGCGTCTCGCCCGCCGGTTCGACGCGCGCGTTCGACAGGCGGATGCGGCCGCCGCCCTCGGTGATCAGCGTCACCTCGTCGCCGACCTCGGCCAGCAGCTTGCCGTAGAACACGCCGCCCGGCGTGCGCACGCGGACGTTCTTCAGGCCGGCGAGGTCCTCGGACCCCTTCTCGCCGAGCACCGGACCCGACGCGCCGGCCAGGTGTTCGATGCGGTCGACCTGCCAGCCGAGCAGCGCCATCTTGCCGAGCTCGGTGTCGAGCCAGACCTTGCCCTCGCCGACGGCGTAGAGCTGTCCCTCGAAGACCTCGCCGCCGTGGATCACCAGGCGCACCCGTCCGACCTCGGGGGTCATCAGGCGCTCGGCGTCCGCGACGTGCTGCAGCGGGATCGCGCGGCCCCGCCAGATCGTCGACATGTCCTCGGCCGTGGCGAGCTTCACCGGGCTGTCGGCGCGCGGCACGACGACCATGTCCTGCACGGGCATCGTGAACGAGCCGCCGTTCTGGCCGCCGCTCGGCGTGCGCGTCGCGCCGGGGTTCGGCGTGTTCGTGCGCGGCGTCGTGTCCGTCGCGCGCGGCGCGCGCGGTCCGGTCATCGCGCCGGCGAGAGCGCCGCCGTCGGGGCGGTTCGGGCGCGTCGTCGCGGCGTCGTCGCGCGGCGTCCGGTTCGTCGTGTCGGCGGGCTTCGTCGCCGTCGCGCCGGGGTTCGCGGTCGTCGCGGGGTCGACGGCCGTCGTCGCGTTCGCGCCGCCGCCGCCGTTCGTGTTCGTGTTCGTGTTCGTGTCCGTGTTCGCAGCCGTGGTCGCCCCGGCGTTCGCCGCCGTGTCGGTCGCGTTCGGAGCGTTCGTCGCCGTCGTCGCCGTCGTCGCCGTCGTCGCCGCGGCGTCGGGCGTCGGGTTCGTCGCGGTCCGCGGCGCGGGGCTCTCCACGCGCGCGACGGCGCCGCCGTCCGCGGGCCCCGCCTGCTGCGCGCCGTACCAGCGCGCGCCGATGAAGCCGGCGCCCAGGCCGGCGGCGACCAGCGTCAGCCGCAGGATCCAGCCGGCGCTCGTCGGCGCGGCGGAGTCCGCCTCGACGCCGAACTCGGCCTCCAGACGGTCGGGATCGAAGACGTCCTCGCCGGAGGCGTCGTCCAGCTCCATGAGCCAGCTCGCGCTGTCCTCGTCGTCGTCCTCGAGCCACTCCTCGAAGGCGCCGTCCTCGAGCTCGGGGGCGTCCGCGAGGGCGGAGGCCAGCTCGGTCGTCGACTCGGCCTGGTAGGCGGTCTCGCCGCCCCCCTCGAGGCCCAGGAAGTCGGAGCCTCCCTGGGTGCCAAAGTCGTCGTTCGCGAGGTCGTCCGGGTTCCGCACCGGCGCCCCGTCGGCAGGTCGGTTCCCCGCGGGGCTCGACGCCGCGCCGGGGGTCTCGATGCCGTCCCCGGGGAGGTCCTGGGGCGGGAATT
>JAUHYB010000017.1 GCA_030426745.1 bacterium | reverse complement strand
CTTGCCGCTGGCGCTCGCCGTCGTGCCGATGGGGCTCGTCGCGCTGCAGCCGGACCTGGGCACCGCGCTGACGATCGTGCCGGTGACGCTCGGCATGCTGTACCTCGCCGGCGCGCCGGGGCGCGTGCTGGTGACGGCGGTGGTCGCGGGCGCGCTCGTCGCGTTCCTGGCGGTGCGCTTCGAGTTCGGCGTGCGCGGGTACCAGCTGGAGCGCATCGACACCTGGACGCAGAGCTACACGCCCCAGGACCTGATCGACGGCCGCCGCGGGCCGGCCTTCCACGCGTACCACTCGCGCGTGTCGATCGGCAACGGCGGCGCGTTCGGGCGCGGCCTGGGCGACGGCATCGCGAACCAGGCGGGCATCCTGCCCGAGCGCGAGTCCGACTCGATCATCGCCGTGATCGCGGAGGAGGGCGGCTGGTGGGGCGCGACGGGGTTGCTGGCGCTCTACACGCTGTTCGTGCTGGGGATGATGCAGACGGCGGTCGGTCTGCGCGACCGGCACGCGCGGCTGGTGCTGGGCGGCGTCGCGCTGTACTTCGCGTCGCACGTCTTCATCCACTCGGCGGTGAACCTGGGGCTGCTGCCGATGACCGGTTTGACGCTGCCGCTGCTGTCGACCGGCGGGTCGTCGCTCTTGGCGAGCTTCGCCGCGCTGGGCCTGGCGTTGGGCGTGGCCGCGAACCACGAGGCGGCGCTCGACCGCGACGCCTTCCGCAGCTACTAGCGCCGATCGCCCGCGCCGCTGTCCTCATCGCGGTCGCCGACGTCGTCGCTGTCGCCGTTGCTGTCGCCGTCGCCGCCCGCGTAGCCCAGCGACTCCAGACTGCGCAGCGTCGCGTCGCGCTCGGCGTGCTTCGACGGGCCCAGGTCGAGCCAGTCGAGGCGGCGCGTGGCGCGCCCCGCCTCGCGGTTCGCGCGGCGGCGGTCGAGCAAGCGGTCGAGCAGCGCGGGGTCGGGGTCGCGCGGGCGCTGCTCGGTCGGGTCGGCCGCGAGGTCGTACTGCGCGCCGACGGGCGGGGCGCCCTCGCGCAGCTCGACGAGCAGCGCCGCGTCGTCCGTGCGCAGCGCGACGCGGACGGGGCCGTACAGCGTCGTCGCCGAGTACGCGACGCCGCCGCCCGCGCCGTCCCAGTCCGACGTCGACGGCGCGAAGCTGTCGGGCACGGCGAGGCCCTCCAGCTCCAGGAGGCGCCGTCCCAGGTCGCGGGTCGACACGACGCCGTCGCGCCTGTTCGGCGGTTGCGTCCCCCGGCCGAAGCGCCACATGAGGAGCGGCACGCGCACGAGCTCGGCGTGCAGCGTGTGCCCGTGTTCGAAGCCGCCGTGGTCCAGGAACTCTTCGCCGTGGTCGGCGGTCAGCACGAAGGTCGGCTTCCTGCGCTCCTGCAGCAAGACGCCTTCCACCAGCCGGTCGAACGCGTCGAGCGCCGCGTCCGCCTCCAGCTCGTACAGGCGCCGCGCGTCGCGGACCCGCGCGTCGGAGGCTTGCGCCGTTCCCTCGAGCGCGCGCAGGTCGGCGAGCGTCACCGGCGCCGCGCTCGTGAGCGCCGCGTCACCGAGCTCGGCCAGCCGATCCGCCGTCGGGTCGTAGTCGAGGTGCGGGTCGAACAGGTGCACGAACAGGAACAGGTCGTCACCGCCGGCCGCTTCCACGATCTCGAGCGCGCGCGCCACCGTCTCGTCCGCGCGCCGCAACGTCCGGTTGTACGCGTGCTCGTGGTCGTAGACGTCGAACCCGCGGTCCAGGCCCAGGAGCGGCGACAGGAAGGCCGCGTTCGTCACCGCCGCCGTGCGCCAGCCCGCGTCGCGGAACGCCTCGGGCAGCGTCGCGAGGTCCGGCGTGAGCGGCGCCAGCACCGTCGCCTTGCCGTGCGCGTGGTGCACCTCGGGGTCGACGCCGGTCAGGATCGACGCGACGGCGGGCAGGGTCCAGCCGCTCGCCGAGAACGCGCGCGCGTGCACGCGGATCGGGGGGCTCGTCACGAGCGGGAACGCGTCGTCGCCGCGCTCGTCCAGCCGCGCTTCGACGACGTCCGCGCGCAAGGTGTCGACGACGACCAGCACGACGGTACGTCCGGGGCGCGCGTCGTCGCGGTCCAGCGCGACCTTCAGGGCCGCGAAGATCGCGAGGAACAGGACCAGCTCGAAGGCGCGGCGCATCGCCGCAGTCTAGCGACCTGCGCGCACGCCGGCGGGAGGCGGCCGGCGGCGCCCCGCGCGGCCGTCGGAGCTCAGGTCCGGTAGTCCGCGTTGATCGCGACGTACTCCGCGGTGAAGTCGCAGGTCCACACGTCGGCGGCCGCGTTGCCGACGGCGAGGTCGACCGACAGCAAGACCTCGGCCTCGTTCGCCAGGTGGTCCGCCGCCGCGGCCTCGTTCGCGGGGTGGGGGCGGCCGTCGGCGAAGACGACCGTCGCGCCGACCTTGACCAGCGCGCGCGTCGGGTCGAACGCGACGCCCGCGCGGCCCGCGGCGGACAGGATGCGCCCCCAGTTCGGATCGCGACCCGCCACGGCGGTCTTCACCAGCGGGCTGGTCGCGATCACGCGGCCGACGCGCGCGGCGGCGTCCTCGTCGGGCGCGCCGGAGACGCGCACGGTGACCAGGCGGCTGGCGCCCTCGCCGTCGCGTGCGATCGCGCGCGCGAGCTCGCGGCTGGTCGACTCCAGCGCGTCGTCGAGGCGCGGGACGAGGCCGGCGCGCTCGCTGGACCACAACAGCACCGTGTCGTTCGGCGAGGTGTCGCCGTCGACGGTGAGGCGCTGGAAGCTGCGGGCGTTCGCCGCCGCGAGTTGCGCGCGCGGGTCGTCCGCGAGCCGCGCGTCGGTGAACAGGTACCCGAGCATCGTGGCCATGTCCGGGTGGATCATGCCCGAGCCCTTCGCGACGCCGGCGACGCGCGCGTCGCCGCACTCGCGCTCGGCCGTCTTCACGCCCGTGTCGGTCGTCAGGATCGCGCGCGCGAAGTCCTCGCCGCCGTCCGGTCGGAGCGCCTCGACGAGGCTCGGCAGCGCAGTCACCACGCGGTCCTTCGGCAAGCGCGCGCCGATCACGCCGGTGCTCATCACGAGCACCTCGTGCGGCGGGCAACCGACCAGCTCCGCGACCGCCGCGGCCGTGTCGCGCGCGTCCTGCACGCCGGCGTCGCCGGTCGCGCAGTTCGCGTTGCCCGAGTTCACGAGCAGCGCGCGCACCAGGCCGCCCGACCGCGCGAGGTGGTCGCGGCACACCGTGACGTGCGCGCCGACCAGCAGGTTCTTGGTGAAGAGCGCCGCCGCGCGCCCGGGCTCGTCGAGGACGACGAGGCCCAGGTCGGGCGCGCCGGTGCGCTTGATGCCCGCCGGCAGACCGGCGGCGCGGAAGCCTTGGGGGAGGCGCATGGTGGGGGATCGACGGGCTAGGAGGTGGCCGCCGTGACCGGCGAGGGCAGCGCGCTGAGCGGCACCGACAGCGGCCCGCGCAGGTGCACCTCGGCGTCGTCGGACAGCACGAGGCGCATCGCGATCTCGTCGCACGCGTGGAACTTCGGGCAGTTCAGGCAGTCGCCGAACACCTTGTGCGGCAGCGACGCGTGCTCGACGCGCTCGAAGCCCAGCTTCTCGAAGAAGCCCGGCACGTAGGTGAACGCGATGACGCGCGCGATGCCCAGGTCGCGGGCCTCGGCGATCAGGCGCTCGGCGAGCTGCTTGCCCAGGCCGCGCTTCTGCTCGACGTCGCGCACGGCGATCGAGCGGATCTCCGCGTGGTCGGACCACACGATGTGCAGCGCGGCGCACCCGAGGAAGCGCCCGTCCTCCTCCGCGACGACGAAGTCTCGCAGGTTCTCGATCACCGACGCCGGCGAACGAGGCAGCATGACCTCCTTCTTCGCGAGGCCGTTGACGAGCTCGAGCACGGACGACGCGTCGGCGACGCGCGCCTTGCGGATCACGATTCCCATGAGGCCAGGCGGTCCTTCCACCGCTCCACTTCGCGCGCGACGCGGTCGGGCGAGGTGCCGCCGATCGAGGCGCGGCGCGCCAACACGCGGTCGACGGACAGCTCCGCGGCGAGGTCGACCTCCAGGTCGCCGCAGGTGGTCGCCAGGACGTGCGCCGGCAGCTCCTCGAGCTCGACGCCCAGCTCCAGCGCGTCGCGCACGGCCTTGCCGGTGCGCTCGTGCGCCTCGCGGAACGGCACGCCGTGCGCGACCAGGAGGTCCGCCAGGTCCGTGGCGTTCAGGTAACCGCGCGACGCCTCCGCGCGGCAGCGGTCCGCGTCGAAGCGCGCCGACCGCACGGTCGTCGCCGTCACGCGCAGGCACGCGCGCAGCGTGTCGAGCCCGTCGAACAGCGCCTCCTTGTCCTCCTGCAGGTCCTTGTCGTACGCCAGCGGCAGGCCCTTCAGCGTCACGAGCAGGCCTTGCAGGTCGCCGATCACGCGCCCGCACTTGCCGCGCACCAGCTCCAGCGCGTCGGGGTTCTTCTTCTGCGGCATCAAGCTGGAACCGGTCGCGACGGCGTCGGACAGCGTCAGGAAGCCCGCCTCCTGCGTGGCGAAGAAGATCCAGTCCTCGGCGAAGCGCGACAGGTGCACCATCGCGAGGCTGGCGGCGAACAGGAGCTCGCACGCGAAGTCGCGGTCGGACACGGCGTCCAGGCTGTTGTGCGTCACGCGCGCGAAGCCGAGGCGCGCGGCGAGCGCCTCGCGGTCGATCGGGAACGCCGTCCCGGCCAGCGCGCCGCTGCCCAGCGGGCACTCGTCCATGCGCTCGAGCGCGTCGACCAGCCGGCCCCGGTCGCGCGACAGCATCTCGACGTACGCCAGCAGGTGGTGGCCGACCGTCAGCGGCTGCGCGCGCTGCAGGTGCGTGTAGCCGGGGATCGGCAGCGCCGCGGTCTCCTCCGCGAGCTCGACCAGCGCTTCCACCAGGTGCTCGACGCCCGCGACGAGCTCGCCGCCGAGCACCGACAGGTGCATGCGCAGGTCGGTCGCGACCTGGTCGTTGCGCGAGCGCCCCGTGTGCAGCTTGCCGGCCAGCTCGCCGACCTGGCCGCGCAGCGCGTCCTCGACGAAGGAGTGCACGTCCTCGGCGGGGGAGTTCGCCGCCATGTCGGGCCGCGCCGACGCCTGGTCGAGCACCGCGCGCAGGCCGCGGTCGATCTCGTCGCGCTCGTCCGCCGTCAACACGCCCGCGCGCGCCAGCGCCGCCGCCCACGCGCGGCTGCCCGCGACGTCCTGTTCCAGGAGGCGCGCGTCGAAGCCGAGGCTGCGGTTGAACGACGCGAAGTGCGCGTCCAGCTCGCCCTCGAACCGGCCGCCCCACAGCGCGGGCGTCACGGGTTCACCCCGGCGGCGACCATCGCCGCGACCTTCCCGGGCAGGCCGTAGAGCTTCACGAAGCCCTCGCTGTCCTTCTGCGAGTAGCCCTCGCCCGCGCCGAAGGTCGCGAGTTCCTCGCGGTACAGGCTGTGCTCGCTCTCGACGCCGATCGTGGTCGCGCCGCCCTTGAAGAGCTCGACGCGCGCGACGCCCGTGACGGGCTTCGACGACTCGGCGAAGAACGCGTCCAGCGCGACGCGCAGCGGGTGGAACCAGCGCCCGGTGTAGACCAGGTCCGCGTAGTCGATCGCGAGCTTCTCGGCCTGGCGCATCGTGTCGCGCTCGATGGTGATCGACCGCAGGCTGCGCAGCGCCTCGTACACGATCGTGCCGCCGGGCGTCTCGTAGATGCCGCGCGACTTCATGCCGACCAGGCGGTTCTCGGTGATGTCCACGCGACCCACGCCGTGGGCGCCGCCGATCGCGTTCAGCGCTTCGACGAGCTCGACGGGGGACAGCGCTTCGCCGTTCAAGGTCGTCGGCACGCCGTGCTCGAAGCCCAGCTCGACGACCGCGGCGACGTCCGGCGCGGCCTTCGGCGAGGTCGACAGCATGTAGACCTCTTCCGGCGGCGCGGCGCCCGGATCCTCCAGCGCGCCGCCCTCGTGCGACAGGTGCCACAGGTTGCGGTCGCGCGACCAGATCCTCTCCTTGCTGGCCGCGATCGGGATGCCCTTCGCGTGCGCGTAGTCGATCGCGTCCTCGCGCGAGGTGATGTGCCAGTCGCGCCACGGCGCGATCACGCCCAGGTCGGGCGCGAGCGCCTGGTAGGCGAGCTCGAAGCGCACCTGGTCGTTGCCCTTGCCGGTGCAACCGTGCGCGACGTAGTCGGCGCCGACCTCGCGCGCGTACTCGACCTGGCCCTTCGCCAGCACCGGGCGCGCCATCGACGTGCCGAGCAGGTAGCGGCCCTCGTAGACGGCGAGCGCGCGCAAGCACGGCCACACGCAGTCCGTCAGGAACTCCTCGCGCAGGTCCTCGACCTTGCACGACGCGGCGCCGGTGGCGGCGGCCTTGTCCTCGAGGCCTTCCAGCTCGCTCGCGCCCTGTCCGACGTCGCCGGCGTACGCGTGCACCTCCAGCCCGTGGTTCTCCTCGAGCCAGGGGATGATGACCGAGGTGTCCAGCCCGCCCGAGTAGGCGAGCACGACCTTCTTCTTCGCGGCCATCGGTCTAGCTCCAGGCTCCGAGCAGCAGCACGAGGATCGCCTTCTGCACGTGCAGGCGGTTCTCCGCGTTGTCGTAGACGATCGAAGCGGGGCCGTCCATGACGGCGGCCGACACCTCGGCGCCGCGGTGCGCGGGCAAGCAGTGCAGGAAGTACGCGTCGGGCGCGGCCAGCTCCATCATCTCCTCGTCGACCTGGTAGTCGTGGAAGATGCCGGCGCGCTCCTCGATCTCGTCCTCCTGGCCCATCGACGCCCAGACGTCGGTGTAGACCGCGTCCGCGTCCGCGAGCGCGACGGCGGGGTCGCTGGTCACGACGACGGATCCGCCCGACGCCGCGGCGAAGCGCCGCGCGTCCTCCAGCACCTGCGCGGACGGCTCGTAGCCCTCCGGCGTGCAGACGGAGACGTGCACGCCGAGCTTCGCGCCCGCGATCATCAGCGAGTGGCAGGTGTTGTTGCCGTCGCCGACGTAGCACAGCTTCTTGCCCGCGAGGTCGCCGAACTTCTCGGTCAGCGTGAAGTAGTCCGTCAGCGCCTGGCAGGGGTGCGAGTCGTCGGACAAGCCGTTGATGACCGGGATCGCGCAGTTCGCGGCGAGCTCCTCGAGCGCCTTCTGCTTGTAGGTGCGCGCGACGATCACGTCGACCCAGCGCTCCAGGTTGCGCGCGACGTCCTTGACGGACTCGCGGCTGCCGATGCGCGCGTCGCGGTGGTCCAGGAAGACCGCCGTGCCGCCCATGTCGGTCATGCCGATGTCGAAGGTGAAGCGCGTGCGCAGGCTGTCCTTCTCGAAGATCATCGCCAGGCGCTTGCCGGCGAGCAGGTTCGTGTACGCGTCGCGGCCGGCCTTCAGCTGTCGCGCGACGTCGAAGATCAGGTGGATGTGTTCGGTGGAGAGCTCCTCGAGCGAGAGCAGGTCCTTCGACGGGAGCGTCGCGGTGGCGAGTGCGGTCATGAGTTCGGGTGGTCCTTCAGGGCGGCGCCGAGCACGTCGAGCGCCGTGGAGACTTGTTGTTCGGTGATGACGTAGGGGGGGAGGAAGCGGACGACGTCGCCGCCCGCGGTTCCGGCGACCAGGCCGCGCGCGAAGCACTCGCGCACGAGCTCGGCCGCCCCGCTTCGCAGTCGGATGCCCTGGATCAGGCCGCGGCCGCGGCGCTCCAGCACGGCGTCGTGATCGCGGACGAGCGCGTCGAGGCCCGCGGCGAGCTGCGCGCCGCGCTCCGCGACATCGTCGAGCAGTCCGCCCTCGAGCTCCTCCAGGAAGACCAGCGCCGCGCGCGACGCCAGCGGTCCGCCGCCGAAGGTCGACCCGTGGTCGCCGGGGACCAGCACGCGGTCGAACGGCTCACGCGCGAGCACGCACGACATCGCGAGGCCGCCGGCGATCGGCTTCGCCAAGGTGACCAGGTCGGGCTTCGCCGCGTCGACGAACTGCGACGCCAGGAAGCGCCCCGTGCGGCCGGAACCGCACTGCACCTCGTCGTGGATCAACACCGCGCCGCTCGCGTCGCACGCCGCCCGCGCCGCGACGAGGAAGTCGTCCGACAGCGCGGTCAGGCCGCCTTCGCCCTGGATCGGCTCCAGGATCAGCGCGGCCGTCGCGTCGTCCACCGCCGCGCGCAAGGCGTCGACGTCGTTCGGCGGGACGAAGGTGACGGGCCCGATCAGCGGGCCGAAGGGCTCGCGGTACTTCGGGTTGTGCGTCACCGACAGCGCGCCGGTGGTGCGGCCGTGGAACGACTGCTCCAGCGCGACGAATGCCGCGCGATCCGGCCGACCCTGCTCGCGCTGGTGCTTGCGCGCGATCTTCAGCGCCGTCTCGTTCGCCTCGGACCCGCTGCACGCGAAGAAGGCCGCGCGCATGCCGGACAGGCGCGCGAGCCGCTCCGCGACCTGCTCGCCGATCGACTGGCGGTACAGGTTGCTGGTGTGGATCAGCTTGCCGGCCTGGTCCGCGATCGCGGCGACCAGCTTCGGGTGCGCGTGACCCAGTGCGTTCACGGCCAGGCCGCCGAGCGCGTCGATCCACTCGTTCCCGTCGGCGTCGTACAGGACGGCGCCGTCCCCGCGCGCGAAGGCGACCTCGTTGCGCGCGTAGGTGTGCATCACGAACTCATCCACGGACCGCCTCCTCCTCCACGGCCGCGATGCGCGTGCCGGTACCTTCCTCGAGCGCGCGGAGCACCGCGTCCGGCCCGTTCGCCGACGCGACCTTGACCGTCATCGACGGGCGCGCGGCGAGCGCGCTCAGCGCCGCGCGGATCTTCGGAACCATGCCGCCGGCGAGCACGCCCGCGGTGACGAGCGCCTCGACCTGGTCCGCGTCGACGCGCGCCAGCGCCGCGCCGTCCGCGCCGCGCACGGCGGGGACGTCCGTCAGCAGCAGCAGCGCGTCGGCGCCGAGCGCCGCGGCGAGCGCGGCGGCCGCCGGGTCGGCGTTCACGTTGTAGAGGTGCGCGTCGTCGCCCTGCGCGTCCGCGGCGAGCGGCGCGACGCTGGACAGCACCGGCACGAACCCGCCCGCGAGCAACACGTCGACCAGCCGCGCGTCCACGACGGCGATCTCGCCGACGTAGCCCAGGTCCTTGCCGCCGGGCGCGTGCTTGCGCGCGGCGTAGCCCGAACCGTCGACGCCGGTCAACCCGACCGCCGGCACGCCGCCCGCCTCGAGCGCGCGCACGAGCGTCTTGTTCACGACGCCGCCCAGCACGGCGAGCGCGAGCTCGCTCGTGCGCGCGCAGGTGACGCGCAGGCCCTCGTGGCGCACTTCCTCGATGCCGACCGCGCGGCACATCTCCGCGAGCTGCGCGCCGCCGCCGTGCACCAGGATCACCTCGTGCCCCGCCGCCCGCGCGGACGCCACGGCGCGCGCGAAGTCCGCCCGCCCCGTCCGTTCCTCGAGCTGCGCGCCGCCGACCTTGATCAGGAGGCGCACGACGCGTCCTCCGGACCGGCCGAGACGTTCGAAGCAGGCAGCGTCCTCGATCCCGGAAGTCCCTTCGCGCCCGGGAGGGCCGCCGCCTCGTCGAGGCCCAGCATGAGGTTCATGTTCTGCAGCGCCTGCCCGGCCGCGCCCTTCACGAGGTTGTCGATCGCCGACAGGATCACGACGACGCCGTCCGCGTCGCACACGGCCAGGTCGCAGCGGTTCGTGCGCTGCACGTTCGCCAGCTGCGGCGTCGCGCCCGCGTCCAGCACGCGCACGAAGGCCTCGTCCGCGTACCGCTGCGCCAGCGCGTCGCGGACATCGTCCGCACAGGTTCCGGCGACGGGCTGCACGTAGATCGTCGACAGGATGCCGCGGAAGACCGGCAACAGGTGGGGGACGAAGCGGATCGCGCGCGTCCCCGCGTGCTCGTGGATCTCCGGCGTGTGCCGGTGCGTCCCGACGCCGTACGCCAGGAAGTTGTCGTGCACGTTGCCGAAGTGCGTGCGCTCGTTCGGCGCCTTGCCCGCGCCGGACACGCCGCTCTTGCTGTCGGCGACGACGAGCGTGTCGCGCGCGACGAGGCCCGCGTCGTACAGCGGCAGGAGGGGCGTCAGGATCGACGTCGGGTAACAGCCGGGGTTCGCGACGAGCCGCGCGGCGGCGACGCGCTCGCGCGCGTGCTCGGTCAGGCCGTAGACGGCGTCCGCCAGCCGCTCGGGCGCCGGGTGCGGCGCGCCGTAGGCCGACGCGTACACCGAGGGATCCGACAGGCGGAAGTCCGCCGACAGGTCGACGACGCGCGCGCCCGCCGCGAGCGCCGCGAGCACCGCCGGCGCCGACGCGCCGTGGGGCGCGCAGACGAAGACGCCGTCGACGTCCGCGAAGACGTCGGGGTCGTACGCGGTGACGTCGACCTCGCCGGGCCGCGTCGCCGCGCGTTCGCCGCCCTCGGCGCGCGCGCTCATCGCGGACGCGAGGCGCATCTCGGGGTGCGCGGCGACGAGGCCGCACAGCTCCGCGCCGGCGTACCCGGTCGCGCCGACGACGGCGACGGAGCGGACGGCGGTCGCGCTCGCCGCCGACGAGGGGGGCTGCGTCAGAACATCCACGACTCGAAGTCCTCCGCGAGCTGCGCCGCCTGGCCCTCGTCGGGCGTGATCACGAGGATCGTGTCGTCGCCCGCGATCGTGCCGAGCACGCCGGGCAGGTCGGTGCGGTCGATCGCCGACGCCAGCGCTTGCGCGCCGCCGGGGGGCGTGCGCAGGACGAGCTGGTGTTGCACGGCGACGACGCTGTCGAGCCAGGCGTGCACGGCGCGCGCGCACTCGGCGACCGGCGTGGCGACGTCGGGGGCGAGGCCCGTCGGCAACTCGTAGCCCTGCGGACCCTTGCGCAGGCCGAGGTCGCGCAGGTCGCGCGAGATCGTCGCCTGGGTCGCGGGGTGGCCCTGCGCCTTCAGCAGCTTGCCCAGCTCCGCCTGATTGCGGACCGGGCCCTTGCTGACGAGCTCGAGGATCGTGCGGCGGCGGGCTTCGCGGGGGTCGGACATGGCGGGGGCGGGGCTGGCGGTGCGGTGGGGGTGTGTAATCATGCGCGAGGGCGCGGATAAGAATGCAGGCGGCCGGTGGTGTCAAGCGCGGCGCTGCAAGAAGTTCCACGGAAGCGCCGCTCCCGGCCCCCGGGCGGGGGGGCGGCCGGTCTCCGGTAGACTCGAGACCGTGCCCCTCATCCGCTCGTGGCTCGCGCGCGCCCTCGCCGCCCTCTGCCTGCTCGCGGCCCCCGCGCCGGGCGCGGAGGGGGGCGAGACCGCCTGGGCGCGCCTGTCGTGGACCCACCGCGACGGCCTGCCGCAGGACTCGGTCAGCGCGATCGCCCAGGACGTCGCCGGCTTCCTGTGGATCGGCACCCAAGGCGGGCTGGCGCGCTTCGACGGCCGCGCGTTCGAGGTCTTCGACGTCAGCAACCGCGAGGAGCTGCGCGGCAACCGCTTCACCAGCCTGCTGGCCGAGGAGGACGGCGGGATGCTGATCGTGAACCCGCTCGACGGCCTGCTGCGCGCGCGCGGCGGGCGCTTCGAGGAGGTCGCGCTGACGGCGCGACAGCCGCAGCGCGCCCCGACCGGCGACGTGCTCGTCGCGACGCAGGAGTTCCTCGGCCGGCTCACGCCGAGCGGCGTCGAGCCGCTGCTCCCCGGACCGACGTTGACCTTCGTCGCGACGCGCGACGGCGCGGTCTGGCGCTCGACGATCGCGCGCTGGTTGTGGCGGACGAAGGACGGCGTGGAGACGGACTACTCGAAGCGCGGCGACACGCCGACCTCCGTCGTCTTCGCGATGCTGGAGTCGGCCGACGGGCGGTTGTGGCTGGGCGGGCGCGAGGGCCTGTGGCGCTCCGTCGACGCGTCGCAGGACCGCTTCGAGCGCGTGCCTGGCGTCGACGGCCGCGTCAGCGCGCTCGTGCTCGCGCGCGACGGCGCGGTGTGGGCGGCGGGCGCCCTGGGGCTGCGCCGCGTCGCGCCCGGACCCGGCGCGCGCGTGCAGCACATCGACGACGGCGACTTCCTGTGCGTGTTCCAGGACGACCGCGGCAACGTCTGGGCGGGGGGACGCGGCGAGCGCCGCGGCCTGCACCTGTACACGCCGACGCCGCTGACCCACATCGACCTGTCGCAGCGCGGCGGCGCGCCGGACAGCTGGTCGGTCACCGCGGGGACGGCGGGCGGCGTGCTCGTCGTGCGCACGAAGCAGCTGCTGGAGTTGCGCGAGGACCGCGTCGTCGCGCACGAGTACCCGGGCGCGCCGCGGTCCGCCGCGCCCGCGGAGGGCGGCGGGTGGTGGGTCGGCTCGGACTCCGGGCTCACGCGCGTCGCGGCGGACGGCACGGTGCGTGAGGTCGAGACCGGCGACTTCGGCGGCGGGATCCACGCGATCCTGCGCCACCGCGACGGCGCGCTGTGGTTCGGCGGGCGCGACGGGCTGGCGCGGTGGAGCGGCGACGGCCTCGTGGCGCGGCGCCCGGGCGAGTTCTCGGACGTGCGCTGCCTGCTCGAGGAACCCGGCGGGGCGCTGTGGGTCGGTTCGTTCGAGGGCGTGACGCGCCTCGACGGCGACGCGACGGCGCGGTACGCGCGCGCGGACGGCCTGTCGCCGGGCCAGGTGCGCGCGCTGCACCGCGACGAGCGCGGCGTGCTGTGGGTCGGGACCTACGGCGGCGGGCTGAGCCGGCTCGAGGACGGCGCGGTGACGCGCTTCACGACCGAGGACGGGCTGGCGGACAACTTCCTGGCGGGCATCGCGGAGGACGCGCGCGGCCGGCTGTGGATCAACTCGAACAAGGGGCCGTTCGTCGTGAACCGCGCCGACCTCGACGCGGTCGCGGCGGGGGAGGCGCGGCAGGTCGCGTGCGTGCTGTTCTCGCCCGAGGAGGGATCCGTCGAGGCCAGCGGCGGCAACCAGCCGTCGGCGTACACCGACGCCGACGGACGCATCTGGTTCCCGACCGTGCGCGGCGTGACGCGCGTCGACCCGAGCGTGCTGGCGACCACGGAAGCGCCGCCGCGCCTGTCGATCTCCGACTTCGCGCTGGGGGACGACCGGCGGCTCGTCGCGCGCTTCGAGGCGCTCGGCTTCTCGTCGCCGCGCCGCGTGCGCGTGCAGTACCGCACCGACGGCAGCGACGCGGACTGGGTCGAGTGCGACGGGCGCTTCGAGGCGCAGTACTCCTACCTGCCGCCGGGCGGCTACGAGTTGCAGGTGCGCGCGCGCAACGGCTTCGGCCCGTGGAGCGAGGTCGTGCGCCGCCGCTTCGACGTGCCGGCGCGCTTCTACGAGTCGCCGATGTTCCTGGTGGCGTTGATGGCGCTCCTGGCGCTGGGCGGCTTCCGCTTCGCGTCCGGCCGCATCCGCGCGGCGCGCGAGCGGGCGGAGCGCTTCGAGCGCCTGCACGCCGAGGCCGAGGAGGCGAAGCGGTCGCTGGACGAGAGCCGCGCCGACCTGCGGCGCCTGAGCCACGACCTGCTCGTCTCGCGCGACAGCGACCGCCGCACGATCTCGGCCGAGCTGCACGACGACGTCACGCAGCGCCTGGCGGCGATCGCGATGCAGGCCGAGCTGGTGCAGCGCAAGCTGACGCGCGACGGCGTCCCTGCCGGCGACGCGCTGCGGGCCGTCACCGACAACGCGCAGCAGCTGGCGCGCGACGTCCAGCAGCTGTCGCGGCGCCTGCACCCGGTCGGCCTGAAGCTGCTCGGCATGACCGACGCGATCCGCCAGGAGTGCGCGGGCTTCGAGAGGCGCACCGGGACCCGCGTGCAGCTGATCGACGACGTCGTGGCGCACGAGGTGCCCGAGGACGTCGGCATCGCGGCCGTGCGGATCGTGCAGGAGAGCCTGCACAACGCCGAGAAGTACGCGCGAGCGGGTACGATCACCGTCGAGCTGTCGGGCGAGGGCGGCGACCTGTCGCTGCGCGTGCGCGACGACGGCGTCGGCTTCGACGCGGACGGCAGGGCGTCGCGCGGCCTGGGCCTGATCACGATGCGCGAGCGCGCCGCGGCCGCGGGCGGCGAGCTCGACGTGGACTCGCGCCCCGGCGGCGGGACGACGATCACCTTCCGGCGCGCCGGAGGAAGGAGCGGAGCATGACGCGAGCGCGCGTGATCCTGGCCGACGACCACCAGCTGTTCGCGGAGGGCCTGAAGGCGCTCCTCGCGGACGAGCACGAGGTCGTCGCGATCGTGGGGGACGGACCGTCGCTGCTCGAGGCGGTGCGCGACCTGTCGCCGGACGTCGTCGTCGCCGACGTGTCGATGCCGGAGCTGAACGGCATCGAGTGCGTGCGCAAGCTGCGCGAGTCGGCGCCGGACGTGAAGGTCGTGCTGCTCACGATGCACGAGGAAGCGGACCTCGCCGCGGCGGCGGTGCGCGCGGGCGCGGCCGGCTACATCCTGAAGCACGGCGGCGCGACCGACGTGCTCGACGCCGTCCGGCGCGCGCTGGAGGGGGAGGTGATGGTGTCGCCGAGCCTCGCGCGCGAGGTGGACGCGCTGCTCGCGAAGCGCCGCCTGCCGACGCGCGAGCTGACGCCGCGCCAGGCCGAGATCGTCGGCCTGTTCGCGCAGGGGCTCCTGGCGAAGGAGGTCGCGGGCCGGCTGAACCTCTCGCGCCGCACGGTGGAGTTCCACAAGTACCAGGCGATGGAGCGCCTGGGCATCGAGTCGAGCGCCGAGCTGATCGCCTACGCGTTGAAGCACGGCATCGGGCCGGTCTGAAACCGGCCGCGTTCGCGGGGCGAGAACGGTCGTTATCCGCCTCCTGGGGCCCTTCCGCGGGGGACTCGTAAATTTCCCGAGTGGTCGCGTGCGCGTTCCGGTGGGAGCCTTCCACCAGTCCGACGACCCGGTGACCGGGACGCGCGCGGCGGTGAGCCCTCCCCCCCAGCGGAGCCCCGCGCAGGAGCGTCCTCCGGCGAGTCGGGACCGAACTCACCTCTCAGGAGACACAGGAACACGACTCATGAAGGCCTCGACTCTTCTCTCCATGACCGCCGCGGCGGCGCTCTTCGCGACGACCGCCCAAGCGCAGACCACGATCGCTTCGTGGGACTTCACGAACGCGACGAACCCGGCCAGCACGCCGGGCTCCCCGGTCGTCATCGCCCCGGGCACCACGGTGCTCGCGAACTCCGAGGTCACGACCTCGGGCGGCGTCACCAGCACCGGCATCGAGTGCCACTCGATCTGGGAGGGCAACGCGTGCAACCCGCGCGGCCTCGAGCACAGCCCCGGCGGCTACGTCGCGACGGGTGAGCTGAACATCCAGAAGTGGGACGGGGACATCCACACGTTCTGCGGCGTCAACCACAACGGCGTGAACGACAACTACCTGTCGTTCACGCTGACGGCGCCCGGCCCCACGCTGAACATCGACGAGATCGCGATCTCCTGCTACCGCAACGGAACGGGCGCGCCCTCGAAGCTGGAGATGAAGGTGTCGGTCGACGGCGCCCCGGCGGTGACCTTCGGCACGCCGATCGACACCGCCGACACCGCCCCGTTCGCGTGGTTCATCTTCAACGATACGATCACGAACGCGACGACCGTCGAGGTCCAGTTCGCCCCGGCGCGCGGAACGAGCACGACGCAGGGCACCGGCAACATCCACATCGACGGCTGGACCGTCACCGCGCTGGAGCAGCCGATCGAGGCGATGTGCTTCGGCGACGGTTCGACGGGCGCTTGCCCCTGCGGCAACGAGTCGGCGGTCGGCGCCGGTGAAGGCTGCAACAACTCGCTGGGCTTCGGCGCGATCCTCTCGGCCGCGGGCTCGAACGTCGTCGCGAACGACGACCTCTCGTTCACAATGACGCAGGGCATCCCGAACCAGACGAGCCTGCTCGTCCAGGGCGCGAACCTGACCGGCGTCCCGTTCAAGGACGGCTTCCTGTGCACGGGCAACCCGACGGAGCGCCTGGAGATCATCACGCTCGACGCGAGCGGCGCCGGCACCTCGACCTCGTCGATCGTCACCGAGGGCGTCGTGAGCCCCGGCCAGACGCGCTACTACCAGCAGTGGTACCGCAACCCCGGCGGCGTCAGCCCCTGCGGCAGCGGCTCGAACTTCTCGAGCGGCGTCAAGGTCGACTGGATCTAGTCGACCCGATCCGACCGTGACGGAGCGCGTCGCCGACCTGCGCGGCGGCGCGCTCCGCGCTTCGCACCCGAGCCCTCCGCTGAAACCCTCGACCGCGCCATGATCCGACTCCGCCACCTCGCCGGCGCGCTCGCGCTGCTGCTCGCCACCCTCGGCCGCGCCGACGCGCAGGTCCTGGTCGAGTGGGACTTCACGAGCGCGACGAACCCCGCGACGCCCGGCAATCCCGTGGCCGTCGGCGTCGGCGCGGCGCTGCTCCCCGCGAGCGCGGCGACGACGGCGGCCGGCGTGCAGTGCTCCGACCTGGTCGCGCGCTCTCGGTGGGAGGGACACCCCTGCAACCCGTCGGGCTTGCAGCACAGCCCCGGGAACGTCGTGCCGAGCGGCGAGCTGAACCTGCAGAAGTGGGACGGCGACGTGCTGACGAGCTGCGGCGCGGACCACGACGGCGTGAACGACAACTACCTCGAGTTCGTCGTGACGCCCACGGCCGGGCCGATCGACGTCGGCCGCGTGTCGATCTCGACCTGGCGCAACGGCACGGGCGCCCCCGCGGCCTACGCCTTCGAAGTCGTCGTCGACGGCGGTACGCCCGTGATGTTCGGCGCCGCGGCGCTCGACAACGTCCAGGGCGACGGCGGGTTCGACTGGTTCCACTTCGACGCCTACGCGCACGTGACCAGCTCGCTGGTCGTGCGGTTCCGGCCCGCGGCCGCGCCGGGCGGACAGGGCACCGGCAACCTGCATATCGACGGCCTGCGCGTCGAGGGCGGCGACCCGCCGGCGGCCGCCGGACCGCGCGTGCTGTTCCTGATCGCCGACGACCTGGGCGCGCAGGCGCTGGAGGTCTACGGCAACGCGGACGTCCACACGCCGAACCTGAACGCGCTGGCCGCGCGCGGGGTCGTGTTCGATCGGGCCTACACGCAGTTCCCGGTGTGCGACGCGTCGCGCTCGTCGATGCTGACCGGCTGGTACCCGCACCGCATCGTCGCGCAGGGCGGCGGCTTCAGCCAGTTCGACGCCGCGCTGGGGGACCACGTCACGCTGCCCGAGCACTTCCACCGGTCGGGCTTCGACGCGAGCCGCGTCAGCAAGCTCTACCACATGCGGATCCCCGGCGACATCACCGCCGGCGCGTCCGGCCCCGACCACGCGCCGAGCTGGACGTGGACGCACGACGTGCAGGCGCCGGAGCAACATTCGATCGGCGTCGCCGGCCACTACACCAACGAGACGCTGAACTTCGGCCAGAACTACTCCAACGGCTTCGGCGCGGCCTTCTACACCGTCGCGACGACGACGGACGGCTCGGAGCAGGCCGACTACCTGGCCGCGACGGCCGCGAACCAGCGCATGGCGGCGTTGCAGCACACGCCGTTCTTCCTGGGCGTCGGTCTGGTGCGGCCGCACGTGCCGCTCGTCGCGCCGCAGAGCTACTTCGACCTCTACGACCCGTTGCTGCTGACGCTGGCGCAGTCCGTGCCGAACGACCTGTTCGACATCCCGGCCGTCGGCATCTTCTGGAACGAGGCCTCGCGCGGGCCGAACACCGACGCGGACCGCCGCGCCGTGTTGCAGGCCTACTACGCGGCCGTGACGTTCATGGACGAGCAGGTCGGGCGCGTGCTGGCGCAGCTCGACGCGCTGGGGCTCGCGGACGAGACCTACGTCGTGTTCACGGCGGACCACGGGTACCACCTGGGCGAGCACACCCAGTGGCAGAAGTTGAGCCTGCACGAGGAGTCGGCGCGCGTGCCGCTGATCATCGCGGGCCCGGGGATCGCGGCGGGGCGCACCGGCGCGCTGGCCGAGCAGGTCGACCTGTACCCGACGCTGTGCGACCTCACGGGCCTCGAGGTGCCCGAGCGTTGCCAGGGCGTGTCGCTGGCGCCGGTGCTGCTGGACGGCGCGCCGCGCGTGCGGGAGTCCGCGCTGACGCAGGTCACGCAGGGGTCGAACGGCCACCTGCTGCGCACCGAGGAGTGGGCGTACCTGCGCTACTCGAACGGCTACGAGGAGCTGTACGACATGCGCGACGCGTCGCAGGGCGGCGACCCGAAGCAGTTCACGAACGTCGCGCACGACGCGAACTTCGCGGCGACGAAGGCCGCGCTGTACGCCGAGTTGCAGCGGCGCCTCGTCGACGCGCTCGGCGACCCGGGCATCCCGTTCTGCGCGGGCGACGGCAACCCGCTGGTGTGTCCGTGCGGGAACGAGAGCGACCCCGTCGACCGCGCGGGCTGCCTGAACTCGACCGGCGTCGGCGGGCGGTTGTCCGTCACCGGAACCGCCGTCGTCGCCGCGGGCGACCTGGTGCTGCACCTCGAGGGCGCCGTCCCCGGCCAGCCGGGGATGTTCGTGCAGGGCGCGACGCGCGTCGCCGTGCCGTTCCGCGACGGCGTGCTGTGCATGGGCAACCCGACCGAGCGGCTGGAGGTCGTGTTCACCGACGTCGCGGGTGCCGGGACCTCCGCCGCGAACGTCGCCGCGACGGGCGCCGCGGCGCCGGGCGCGACGCGCTACTACCAGGCGTGGTACCGAGACCCCGGCGGCGTCTCGCCCTGCGGCTCGGGCTCGAACTTCTCGAACGGCGTCGTGGTGGACTGGCGCTAGACGTCATGCCGCGCGAAACGGACGACCGGCCCGGCGGGGCGCTGCCGCGCGTCGTGCTGGCGGACGACCATCAGCTGTTCGCGGAGGGGCTCGCGTCCCTGCTCGCGGACGACTATGACGTCGTCGCGATCGTGGGGGACGGGACGTCGTTGCTCGAAGCCGTCGAGGCGCACGCGCCCGACCTGGTCTTCGCCGACGTCTCGATGCCGGGCCTGAACGGCGTCGAGTGCGCGCGCAAGCTGGCCGAGTCGGCGCCGCGCGTGCGCGTCGTGCTGCTGACCATGCACGAGGACGCGCACCTCGCGGCGGCGGCGCTGCGCGCGGGAGCGGCCGGCTACGTGCTGAAGCACGGGGGCGCGAGCGACGTGCTCGACGCCGCCGAGCGCGCGCTCGACGGCGGCGTGCTCGTGTCGGCCGGCCTGGTCGACGAGGTCGACTCGCTGCTCGCCGCGCCGCGCGGCATGGACCGCGAGCTGACGCCCCGACAGCTCGAGATCGTCGGCCTGCTCGCGCAGGGCCTGCTGGCCAAGGAGATCGCCGAGCGCCTCGGCTTGTCCCGGCGAACGGTGGAGTTCCACAAGTACGAGGCGATGGAGCGCCTGGGGATCACGTCGAACGCGGAGCTCTTCGGCTACGCGATGAAGCACGGCATCAGCTCTTCGGCTACGCGATGAAGCACGGCATCGGGCCGATCTGAGCGCGGGGGGAGGGCGCCCGTCGCGTCGCGCGTACCCGCGCGCCGGATCCGTGGTCGCGCGCGCCCGCGCGCCGCGCCCCGCCGGTCCGCGACTTCGCGCCTTCTGCGCGACAACTACCGCGCGACGTCACCACAGCGCCCGCCCGTGGACTTCCCCCGGCGCCCTCACTACACTCCTGCGCCCGACGCGCGCCGCGGCGCCTCGGACCCCCACACCGCACCCCTCGAAGCAGGAAGTACATCCGGCATGAAGCCCGTCGCCCTGGGAATGGTCGAGACCAAGGGTCTCGTTGGATCGATCGAAGCCGGAGACGCCATGGTCAAGGCGGCCATGGTGGACCTGTTCGGCAAGGAGAAGGTCACCGCCGGCTTCGTGACGATGTTCGTGACCGGTGAGGTCGGCGCCGTGAAGGCCGCCACCGACGCCGGCGCCGCCGCCGCGCGCCGCGTGGGCGAGCTGGTCAGCGTGCACGTCATCCCGCGCCCGCACGACCAGGTCTGGAACATCCTGCCGCCGCTCCGCAAGGTCGCCGACAAGAAGTAGTCGACGCCCGGACGCCGACGCCCGCCGCGCGCGGGTGACGCTCCGACGCCATGCGTGACCTCGACCCCGATCTCCGCGCGCTGCAGGAGATGCGCGACGCCGTCCGGCGGGCCAAGGCGGCCTGCGCGGCGATCGCCTCGTACTCGCAGGAACAGACCGATCGCCTGTGCAAGGCGATGGTCGACGCCGGCGTGGCGGCGGCCGCGGACCTCGCGCGCCTCGCGGTCGAAGAGACCGGCATCGGCCGCGTGCACTACAAGATCCTGAAGAACCTCTTCGGTTCCGAGGGCACCTGGGCGTCGATCAAGGACGAGAAGACGGTCGGCGTCATCCGCCGCGACGAGGCGCGCGGGCTGGTCGAGGTCGCCACCGCCTCCGGCGTGATCGCGGGCATCGTCCCGACGACGAACCCGACGTCGACGGCGCTGTTCAAGGCGCTCGTCAGCGTGAAGGGGCGCAACGCGATCGTCATCTCGCCGCACCCGCGCGCGCGCCGCTGCATCGGCGAGACGGTCGAGGTCCTGCGCCGCGCGATCGAGCGCGCCGGCGGCCCGCCCGACCTCGTCATCGCGCTGTCGAACCCGACGATCGAGTCGACGGGCGCGCTGATGAAGCACCGCGACATCGCGATCATCCTCGCGACCGGCGGCGAGGGGCTCGTCAAGGCCGCGTACTCGTCGGGCCGCCCGGCCTACGGCGTCGGCCCCGGCAACGTGCCGCTGTACGTCGACCGCTCCGCAGACCCCGCCGACGTCGCGCGCATGGTCGTCGCGTCGCAGTCGTTCGACAACGCGACCTTCTGCTGCTCCGAGCAGGCGCTGGTGCTGGACGCGCCGATCGCGGACCGCGCGCTCGCCGAGCTGCAGGCGCGCGGCGCGCACCTGTGCGACGAGCGCGAGACCGAGCTGCTCGGTCGCTACTGCAACCGCGGCGGGATGATGAACCCCGACGTCGTCGGCCAGGACCCGTGGAAGATCGCGCGCGCCGCGGGCTTCGACGTGCCGGCCGAGACGACGATCCTGCTCGCGCACCAGGGCGGCGTCGGCAAGGACTGGCCGCTGTCGATCGAGATCCTGTGCCCGGTCCTCTCGGTGCACGTGGTGGACGGCTGGGAAGCGGGCTGCAAGACCAGCTGGGAGATCCTGAAGTACGGCGGCCTCGGCCACACGATGGGCATCCACTGCCGCGACCAGGCGGTGCTCGACCGCTTCTTCCTGGAGAAGCCCGCGAACCGGATCATCGTCAACGGACCGACCTCGCAGGGCGCGGTCGGTTACTCGACGCACCTCGACCCGTCGGTCAGCCTCGGCTGCGGCCCGCAGGCGGGGAACATCACGTCGGACAACATCACCGCGCGTCACCTGATCAACGTGAAGCGCGCCGCCGCGCCGACGCGGGACTGGGAGGAGCGCGCCGTGCGCGACCACGCCCGCGCCGCGTCGATGGGGGGCGACGCCGCGCCGCGCGGATCGGGCCTGCCCGGCGACCCCGCGCTGCACGCGACGCCCGCGCGCACGACCTCGTCCTCCTGGGCGGGCAACGCCGGCGCGCAGAGCTACGCGAAGTCCGCGCCCGCGCCGGGACCGACCGGCGTGCCGAAGGTGCAGGCGGCGCTGAAGGCGACGCCTTCGACGACGTCGACACCCGCGACGTCGAGCGCGAGCGGCGCCGCCGCGCAGGCGTCGGTCGGCTCGCCGGTGCTGCAGCCGCAACGCGCGCCGCTGTTCACCCGCTCGACCGGCGGCGCCGCGACCGCGCCGCGACCGGCGGCGAGCGCGACGCGTCCCGCGACGCCCGCGCCCGCATCCGCGCCCGCGCCGAACCCCGCCGCCGCGCGGCCCGCGTCGAGCGGCCCGCACGCCGGCAGCTCGCTCTCCTCCGGCGACATCGCGCGCCTGATCTCCGGCGCCGGCAACGGCTGTCCGCTCGGCCCCTGCCAGGGCTGCCCGCACCACTCGGTGACGACCGGCGCCTGCACGGCTTGACGACGTTGCACGGCCTGACGGCCCTGCACGGCCTGACGACCCTGCGCGGCCTGACGACTCCGCGCGCCCCGAACTCCTGACCCGACGACCACGCGAGCGCGCCGCGCTCGCGCACTCCCCCGAACCACGCGAGCGACGACGCTCGACACGAACGAACCCGAACGCGAACGAACCCCATGGACACGAACATCGCCCTCGGAATGATCGAGACCCGCGGCCTCGTCGGCTCCGTCGAAGCCGCCGACGCCATGGTCAAGGCCGCGAAGGTCACCTTGCTGGGCAAGGAGATCTCCGGCGGCGGCCTGGTGACGGTGATGGTGCGCGGCGAGGTCGGCGCGGTGAAGGCCGCCGTCGAGGCCGGCGCCGCCGCCGCGCGCCGCGTCGGCGAGCTCGTCTCCTCGCACGTCATCCCGCGGCCCGCGGGCGACCTCGAGGAGTACCTGCCGTCGCCGCCCGAGCAGGGCTGAGCGCGAGACCATCGAACGCCCGCGGCGCGCCGCCCCTCGCGAGGGGTGAGGCGCGCCCGCACCGTTCCCGGACCTCCCCGTGACCACCACGACAGCGAACGCCGAACTGCGCGGCGCGGTGCTGATCGACCGGATGCAGCCTCAGTTCGCGGCCTCGATCGCCGCGAACTCCGACGGCTACTTCCCGGTCGCCGGCGAGACCGCGTTCTGGCTGGAGGTCCAGCCCGGCATCGTCGTGAACCGGCTGATGGACGCCGCGCTGAAGAGCTGCGACGTGAAGCCCGGCGCGCTGATCACCGAGCGCTCGTACGGCACGCTCGAGGTGCACGGCGAGGACCAGGGCCAGGTGCGGCGCGCGGGCGAGGTGATGTTGAAGGCGCTCGGCGTCCGCGCCGAGGACGGCTACGCGCCGCGCCGCCTGACCGACGAGGTCATCCGCAAGCTCGACAGCCACCAGGCGGCGCTGATCAACCGCTCGCGCTCGGGCATGCTGGTCCTGGGCGACGACACGCTCTACACGCTGGAGGTCACGCCGGCCGTGTTCGTGCTGCTGGCGGCGAACGAGGCGGAGAAGGCCGCGCCCGTGCGGCTCGTCGACCTGGAGAACAACGGCGCGGTGGGGCGCTTGCGCCTGGCCGGCACCGACGCGGAGATCGACGCCGCCGTCGCCGCGGCGCGCCGCGCGCTGGAAGGCGTCCCCGGACGCGGCGGGGCGGAGGCGCGCTGATGTTCCTCGGACGCGTCATCGGCGAGGTGTGGGCGACGGACAAGGTCGCGGACCTGGAGGGCAAGCGCTTGCTGGTCGTCGAGCCGCTCGACGAGCGCCGCGACCCGGCCGCGCCGATGGTGAAGCCCGTCGTCGCCGCCGACCCGGTCGGCGCGGGCGTCGGGGAACACGTGCTGGTCGCCTTCGGCAAGGCCGCGCGCGTCGCGTGCGGCGGCGACGGGGACTTCGCGCTGGAGGCCGCGATCGTCGGCATCGTCGACGACTTCGACGTGCCGGACGCGCCGGAGCACTGGCGGAGCGAGCGCTCGCCCGCCGCGGGAGGCAAGGCCTGATGCTGGTCGCGAACGTCGTCGGGACCGTGTGGTCCACCAAGAAGGACGCGTCGCTCACGGGCGTGCGCCTGCTGGTCGTGCAGCCGATCCTGGCGGACGGCGCGACGTCCGCCGAGACGATGGTCGCCGCCGACACGATCGGTGCGGGCATCGGCGAGCGCG
>JAUHYB010000304.1 GCA_030426745.1 bacterium | reverse complement strand
GTGGTGTGGCCGGCTCAGCGGATCTTGCCTTCGAGGTACGGCACCTCGAAGCACTTGTCGTGCATGATCGGCCCGTGGCCGAAGTAGCCCGCTTCGCCGAAGAGCTCGCCGTGGTCGGCGGTCACGATGATGTGCGTGTTCTTCGGGACCATGTCGTAGAGCTCCTCGAACACGCCGTCGAGGTAGCGGACCGTGTCGACCTGCCGCTCACGCAGCTGGTCGAGCTTGTCCTGGTCGAAGAACTGGAACTCCTCTTTGAAGTCGGGGTGATCCGGATCGATCTGGTCGTTCATCTTCCGGAACACGCCGTTCACGCCGCTGATGCGCGGCCACATCGAGGAGTCCTCGTCCGGCTTGGCGTAGGGGTAGTGCGTCTCCCCCACGTTCAGCAGGTAGAACTCGGGACGCTCGTCGCCGAACGTCATCGTCGGGAACATGGACCGCATGTCGTTGTGCGAGTCCATCAGCTGGAACGAGTCGAAGTCGCGGTTGATGCCGGTCTTCGGGTTCAGCACGGGCAGCGAGACGCGCGCGTGCGTCTTGTAGCCGAGCGTGTTGCGCAAGAGGCCCGGGAACCACAGCCCCGGGACCATCTTGGCGAACTCGATGCCCTTCGCGCCGAGGCGCTCGTTGTAGTTGAAGAAGTCCTCCTTGTAGTACTCCGACGCGTACACGTTCTGCGGCGTCGTGTGCGGCAGGAGGCCCGTCAACAGGTTGTAGTGCGACGGCGCGGTCCAGGAGGCGTAGGTGTAGCGCTTCTCGACCTTCCCGAGCTTCGAGATCACCTTCGGCTCGGCGGCCATGAAGGAGTCCCAGCGACACGAGTCGAGGATCACGATGACGAAGTGGTTGTCCGCCTGCGGCTCCGGGCGCGGCTTCATGCCGGGGCGGAGCATCGGACGGACCGGAGGCTTGGGAGCCTCCTTCTTCTTGAAGACGTCGAACAGACCCATGTCTCTCTCTCGCGGTCGATCTCGGGGGGATGCGGTCGGCGCGCCTACTTCTGCGAGGCGTAGTACTCGACCAGGATCTTGGCGGTCGACGGGCGCATGATGCGCTCGTCCGGAAGCTCACCGTTACCGAGGATCTCGCGCACCTTGGTGCCCGAGATGAACACGGAGGTGTTCTCCTTGTTCTCCTCCATCAGGCCGACGCGGCCGATCTCCTCGAAGTAGGCGGCGAAGCCCACGTTCACGGTCTTGATCGACAGCGAACCCTCGAGCTTCTCGAAGATCTCCTGCGCGTCGAAGTCGCCCCAGATCGGCGAGCCGTCGGCGTAGGGCGCGTCCGCGTGCTTGCGGCCGATGATGAAGTGCGTGAAGCCCAGGTTCTGGCGGTAGATCGCGTGCATGACGGCCTCGCGCGGGCCGCCGTAGTACATGCGCATGTCGAGGCCGATCAGGTGGAGCTGGTCGTTCAGGTCCTGGCCCTTCGACTTCCACAGCGCCTCGTCCATGTCGCCCTGACCGAGGAATCGTCCCTCGACGAGGCTCTCGTACGTCTGCATGCGCGTCGCCGCGGGCACGTCGTCGCCCTTCAACTGGCCGACGAGCGGGTTCAGGATGACGCCCGTCTTCTTGCCGGTCTCGCGCAGGATCGTCTCCGCGCCGTACACGAGCGCGTACTCGTGCGCGCGGTGCAGCGGGTTGCGAGTCTGGAAGGCGACGGTCTGCTCATAGCCCTCGTCGGCGATCAGCGCGCGCGTCTGCTTCGGGCCCATCACGCGGTCCGCGAACGGGCGGTCGTCGCGGAAGGGCGCCAGCTGGATCGTGCCGCCGACGAGCTTCGTGCGCTCGTCACCCAGCCACAGCTTCGCGCCGGGGTGGTCGGTGCGCTCGGTGCCGTAGCAGGCCTGGATGAACGCGGCCTTGTCCCAGTCGTAGCAGTCCTCGACGGTCAGCACGCCGAACACCTCGCCCTCGAACGACAGCGCGACCTGCGCGCCGGCGGTGCAGGTCCCCGCCTCGGCGTCCGTGACCGGCAGCACCGTCGGGATGCCCCACGCCCACAGGCGGCCGCCGCGCTCGATCGCGGCGCGCTCCAGGGTGCTCGTGTAGTCGGCCCGGTTCATCGGGCCCTCGAGCGGGCTCAGCGTGCCGTCCGCGATGCGGTACAGCGTGGTGCGGTCGGTCTCGTTGACCTCGACGACCGGCAGCGACGACCAGGCGGGGTCGACGGCGGAGACGTGACGATCGACGGGCTCGGTGAGCCCGCCGTGGACAGGGGAGATCGTGGCGGTGGCGGTCATTGGGGATCGCGGTCGGGAGGTCTTCGATGGTCGCGCGGGGTCGCGCGCTGGGTGTGTTACCGCGCGGGGTCGCGCGCTGGGTGTGTGTGGTCGCGCGGCGTCGCGCATTCGTTGCGAGTCGCGCGCGGGGGCCGCGCGCGTCGGATCAGAGGTAGCCGAGGTTCTTGAGCTTGCGCTTCACCTCGTCGAGCTCGTCCTGGCTGAACTCGTGCTTCTCCGCGCTGTCCGCCTCCCCCATCAGGTCGCGCAGCACGTAGACGATGAAGTCGGTCGGCGAGTTGAACCCCGAGTCCTCCACCACCAGCTGGATCTTGCGGTAGAGGGGGCGGGGGATCTTGACGGTGACCTTGGACTCGCGCACGGGGGGATGGGGCGGGCGGGGGTCGGCGGAGGGCCGCCGAGCGGATCGCGGAGGGGTTCCGGGGAGCTCCGGAGGCCGGTCGGGGGTCCGAGGGGCGTCCTCCCGCGGTCCGGCCGGGGCTCCGGCGCGGCGAGCGACCGAGGCTCCGTTGGCGCCCTGGGGCACCCTGGGGCGGGGGGGAGGCTCCGATCGGACTCCGATCAGACTCCTATGAGGCTCCGATCGTACTCCCATCGGAGTGCAGCGGGCGGGAAGGCCAGGGAAATTCGATCTTCCGCGCCGAGGACCTCGGCCGGAGCCGCGCCGCCGCCGATCGAGGGGCATAGGCTAGAGTGTTCCGCTCGCGGCCGACGCGCGCCGCGAGGCGCCCCGCGCCCGACCCAGAGACCGAGACGACCGACCCTCCTTCGGCACCCGCCGACCCGAAACCGATGCGACGACTGCTGCTTCCCTCCTTGCTCCTCGCCTCCCTGGCCGCTTGCGGCGGCGGCGACCCCGCCCAGGCCGGCCACGACGCCTACGGCTCCGGCGACTACGCCTCGGCCGCCGCCTCCTTCCGCGAGGCCCTCGGCGGCGCGCAGGGCGACCAACGCATCGACCTGACCCTCGAGCTCTGCAAGTCGCTGGCGCACACCGACCCGGCGGCCTGCGTCGCCGAGATGCGCACGCTGGACGGCGCCGCCGACCTGCGCGTGTCCGACTACAACGTCGTCGTGGCGGAGCTGAACAGCGCGCGCGAGTACATGCCCGCGGTCGACGTGCTGAGGATGGCGAAGGCGGCCTACCCCGAGGACGACAAGCTCGACGCGCTGATCCAGAAGGTCGGCGACGCGGCGGCGAGCGCCGGCGACAGCGACGCGCTGAAGGCGCTCAGCGGCCTGGGCTACGTCGGCAACGACTGATCGGCGCCCCGCCCGGGACGATCGAGCGGCGCGACGCGCCGACTGCCCCCGCACGGACCGGCGGCCCCGCGCACGACGCGCGGGGCCGCCGGTCGCGTTCGGAGGGCGCGCGCTGCTCGGCGACCGGCTCCGCGCGCCGCGACGGCGAGTTCGTCGTCGCGCCGCCCGCGCGCGTTCGGCAAGATCGGCGCGTCATGAAGCACCTCCGCGCGATCACCGCCGCCTCCCTCCTCCTCGCCGCCTCCGCCTGCCGCTCGACCGGCGACGACACGCCGACGACGGCCGAGGCGCTGCGCGTCTTCGGCGACCAGCAGATGTCGTGGAACGAGGGCGACGTCGACTCGTTCGTGTCGAAGGGGTACTGGAACGACGAGCGGCTGACGCTGTTCTCGAACGGCGAGATCGTGAAGGGCTACGACGCCGTGCTGGCGCGCTTCCGCGAGCGATTCGCCGAGTCCGAGCTGGGCACGCTGACCTTCACCGGCTTCGAGACGGTGAGCCTGTCCGACGACGTGATCGTCGTGCGCGGACGCTGGCGTCTCGACTACGCGACCGAGGAGACGCGGTCCGGCCTGTTCACGCTGGTGCTCGAGAAGATGGGCGGCGCCTGGCGCATCATCCACGACCACAACTCGATGACGGTCTGAGGAAAGTACGGAGCCGAGGAAAGTACGGAGCCGGGCTCGTTTTTTCACCGCGCAGCGGCGGCCCGGCGC
>JAUHYB010000303.1 GCA_030426745.1 bacterium | reverse complement strand
GTGCAGCGCCGCGCGGTCCTCGCGACGGTCGCCGTCTACGCCGCGATCGCGATGGGGGCGCTGTTGCGCCACGGCATGCGCCACGGCGGCACCTACCAGCCGCCGGTCGACACGCCCACCGCGCTCGTGCTGCACGTCACGCTCGTCGCCTTCGCGGTGGCCGGCGTCGTCGCGCTGGTCCGCGGTCTCTTCGCCACGGCCGCGCAGGGCGAGGCCGGCGGCCACGACCGCGCCGCGTTGCGCGCGCTCGGCAAGCGCCTGGCCTGGCTGCTCGGCGCGCAGGTCGCGCTGGGCGTCGGGTCGTTCCTGGTGGTCTTCATCTTCCTGCAGCCCGACGTGCAACACGTGCACGACTCGGTCGTGCCGACCTTGCACGTGCTGTTCGGCGCGCTGCTCCTGTCGCAGTGCCTGTCCGCCGTGCTGTGGACGCGCCACCTGGTGTCGCGCGGCGCGGGGGCCAGCTCGGGCGCCGCGTCCGGCGCGTCGCTCGGCGCGCCGCTGGGAGGTGCGCTGTGAGCGCGCCGCGCGTCGAGACGAACACCGACCCGGTCACCGGCGTCGGCGCCCGCATCAACGACTGGGTCCAGCTGACCAAGCTGCGCCTCGCGTCGCTCGTCAGCTTCGCGGCCTTCGTCGGCGCGCTGCTGGCCGAGGGCCCCGGAGGGTCGATCTGGAACGCGCTCGAGGCCGCGCTGTGGATCACCGCCAGCGCCGCGAGCGGCGGCGCGCTGAACCAGGTGCTGGAGCGCGACACCGACCGCCTGATGGCGCGCACGAAGGACCGCCCGCTGATCACCGGCCGCATCTCCGCGCGCAACGCGATCCTGGTCGCGGCGGCGCTCGGCGTGGCGTCGGGCGTCGGCCTGTGGACGCGCTTCAACCCGCTCGCGGCGATGCTCAGCCTGGCGAGCCTCTTCGCCTACGTCGCGGTCTACACGCCGCTGAAGCGCGTCAGCACCCTGAACACCGTCGTCGGCGCGCTGCCCGGCGCGGCGCCGCCGCTGATCGGCTACGTCGCGATCGCCGGCGGCCTCGGCAACTGGGCGGTCTCGCTGTTCGCGATCGTCTTCGCGTGGCAGTTCCCGCACTTCATGTCGATCGCGTGGATGTACCGCGAAGAGTACAAGCGCGCCGGCATGCAGATGTTGCCCGGCGTCACGGGCGGCGAGCCGATCGCCGGCCGCCAGGCGCTCGTCTACAGCCTCTGCCTGCTCCCGATCTCGATGCTGCCCGGCGTGTGGGGCGACGCGGGCCCGGTGTACACCGCCGGCGCCGTGCTGCTCGGCATGGGCTACTGCGTCGCCTCCTACCGCTTCATGGCGCGCCAGACCCGCCCCCGCGCGCGCCAGTTGCTGTGGACCTCGCTCGTCTACCTGCCTGCTCTACTGACCCTGATCCTCTGCGACCCGGTGGTGCGAGCCGCCGCCGAGAAGTGAGATCCCGATGAGTTCGAACATCCCCGCCTACGATCCCGCGGTGGACGCGCCCGCGCACCACCACCCGGTCTACGACTACGACAGCGGCCCGCCGGTCGACCGCGGCAAGTTCGCGATCTGGCTGTTCCTCGCGACCGAGGTCATGTTCTTCACGGGACTGATCGGGACGTACCTGGTGATCCGCATGGGGTCGCCGGAGTGGCCGAATCCCAAGCACCTGCTGGCCGTCGACATCACCGCGGCGAACACCTTCCTGCTGATCACCAGCTCCTGGATGATGGTCCGCGCGCTGGACGCCATCCAGAAGGGGGACAAGGGCGGGCTCACCCGCTGGCTCGGCGCGACGATCCTGGGCGGGTCGGTCTTCGTCGGCGTGCAGGTCTACGAGTACGTCCAGCTCCTGGACCACGGCTACCTGCCGAACCGCGACCTGTTCTGGTCGACCTTCTACGCGATGACCGGCTTCCACGGCATCCACGTCTGCGTGGGCGTCATCTGGCTGTTCTGCGTGTGGATCGGCGCGGTGCGCGGCACCTACACGGCGCAGAACTACGTGCGCGTCGAGCTGGCCGGTCTGTACTGGCACTTCGTGGACCTGGTCTGGGTCCTGCTCTTCACGATCGTCTACTTGATGTAGGGCGGAGACCCCGAGGACACGCCATGAGTGAGACCCACGGATTCAACACGAACAAGATCTTCGGAATGCTCTTCCTGTTCACCGCGCTGGAGGTGGGCTGGGCGTTCCTGCCCTTCCCGCGCTGGGCGCTGTGGGGCGGGCTGCTGATCTTCGCCTACATGAAGGGCTATCTGATCTTCACCTACTTCATGCACATGAAGTTCGAGGGGTGGATCGTGAAGGGCCTGATGGTGCCGACGATCCCGCTGATGATGATCGTCGTCTTCGCGAACATGCCGGACACCTCGAAGAACGGCCTGCTCGTGTACCCGCTGACGGAGCAGCTCGACGCGGAGAGCGGCTCGATCGTCGTGCTCGACGAGACGGAGCGGGCGATGGACAGCCCGGGGTACAAGAAGAAGCTCGAGGCGCGCGGCGAGGAGGTCCCCGAGCACCTCGACGGCGGTCACTGAGCGCGACGCCGCGCGCGTGGCGCTCCGCCGGTGACACTCCGCCGCCGGTGACACCGCGCGGGAGTCACCCCACAGACGGAACGCGAGACGCGGCCGGGTCCCCCGACGGACGGGGACCCGGCCGCGTTCGTTCACGACGGGGGCGCGTACGGCACCCTTTCTCGGGCTCCGGGCGTGCGCCGCGCTCGCTACACTCTCCCGGATGAACGGAGCCCGCCCGGTCCTCGCCGTCCTCCTGTGCCTCGCCGGCGCGCTCGGCGCGTCGCTGTTCACCGGCTGCTCGCGATCCGCGCCGCCGCGGCAGTCGTCCTCCTCGCTCGAGGCCGCGCCCGACTCCGCCGCGCGCTTCCAGGAGGTCGCCGACTTCTCGCTGCTCGAGCGCAGCGGCCGCGCCGTCACCCGCGCTGACCTCGCCGGCGAGGTGTGGATCGCGGCCTTCTTCTTCACGCGCTGCGCGGGGCCGTGCCCGAAGCTGACGACCTACCTCAGCGCCGGCCAGGCGTCCCTCGCGGACACCGGCGCGCGCCTCGTGTCGATCTCGGTCGACCCGACGCACGACCGCCCGGAGGTCCTCACCGAGTACGCCGCGCGCTACGGCGCCGACCCCGACCGCTGGTGGTTCCTGACCGGCACCGAGGACGACGTCTACGGCCTGATGCAGGAGAGCTTCCAACTCGGCGTCGAGGTGGGCGACGTCGACCTGGTCGCCGCGCTGCGCATCACGCACGCAACGAAGCTCTCGGTCGTCGACCAGCAGGGCTTCATCCGCGGGTACTACGACGGCGAGAGCGAGGACGGCATCGCGGCGGCGGTGGCGCGCGCGAATTGGCTGGTGGATCACGGGCCGGGCGCGACGGCGGGCGGCGGCGCGACCGTCGTGGGCACGTCGAAGGTCCCGCTGCTGAACGCCTGCCTGAACGGCGCGGCGGCGCTGCTGCTCGTGCTCGGCTACGTCGCGATCCGCGGAGGGAACCGCGAGCGCCACGCGCTCTTGATGAAGGGCGCGACGCTCGTCTCGGTCGCCTTCCTCGCCAGCTACCTCTACTACCACTTCGTCGTCGTGGCCGAGCAGGGCGGCACCGTGCCCTACAACGGCGAGGGGGCCGCGCGCGCGATCTACCTCTACGTCGTGCTGCTGCCGCACGTGCTGGGGGCGATGATCAACCTGCCGATGGTGCTGCGGACGCTGTGGCTGGCGCACCGCGAGCGCTGGGACGCGCACCGGCGGCTGGCGCGCTGGACGTTCCCCCTGTGGATGTACGTCTCGGTCAGCGGCGTGGTCGTCTACCTGATGCTGTACCCCTTCAACCCGCCGGCGCAGTAGGATGAGGGACATGGTCGTCCGCCCGATCCTCCGCCGCGCCACGCGCCTCGCCGCCGTCGCCGCGGCGCTCGCGTGGCTGGCGCCCGCGGGCTTCACCTGAGACAGCTGCAAGGAAGCGGTCGCTTCCGGTCAGCAGGGCTTCTCGAACGGGTTGAACCTCTCGATCCTGTTCATGCTCGGGATGATGCTCGCGGTGATGGGCACCTTCGCGTTCCTGGTGTGGAACTCGTACCGCAAGGCGGGCTTGCGGATGATGGGTGGGGCGAGGCGCTCGGACGAAGCGTAGTCCGAGGGACCGCTGCCCGAAGGTACCGTGCCGGGTGCAGAATCGTCGGGTTAGCGCACCGCGGCGGCCTCCGGCCGCCGCGATGCGCTAACCCG
>JAUHYB010000302.1 GCA_030426745.1 bacterium | reverse complement strand
GCGGGCCTCTTGTTCCACCTGATCATCTTCTTCGGCATCGCGCTGGCGATGGGCGTGTTCGTGTACGTCATCGCGCGCCTGTTCTCGGTGCACCTCGACCCGGCGGGCACGCACCCGGGGTATCCGCAAGCGGTGTTCCCGTCCGCGTCGCTGATGGTCGTCGCGCTCGTGTCCGGCGTCTTGATGCACAAGCGCGGCGTGAAGTTGCTGCACGTCGCGGTCGTCGGCTTCGCGATCGAGCTGGCGACGATCTGGTTCGGGATGAAGTTCCCGACGCTCGGCCTGTCGCCGGAGAGCTGGCCGTCCAGCGCGACGTGGACGTGGATCCTGATGGTCTACGCCTTCGCGGCCAGCGTGTTGCCCGTGTGGGCGCTGCTGCAGTCGCGCGACTTCCTGAACGCGCTGCTCCTGTACCTGGGCCTGGGCCTCGCGTACCTCGGGCTGTTCGTCGGCGACCACTCGTTCGTCGCGCCGGCCGTCAACGCGCACCCCGAGGGCGCGCCGCCGATGATGCCGTTCGTGTTCATCATCATCGCGTGCGGCGCGGCCAGCGGGTTCCACGGCCTGGTCAGCTCCGGCACGACGGCGAAGCAGCTGGACCGCGAGACGCACGCGCGGCCGATCGGCTACGGCGCGATGCTGGGCGAGAGCACGCTCGGTCTGCTCGCGACGCTGGCGTGCACGGCGGGCATCGCGTCGACGGAGCTGTGGCACGACCACTACGCGAACTGGAACGCGGTCGGCGCGCTGGCGAAGAAGATCGACGCCTTCATCCACGGGACGACGACCTTCGTGACCAGCCTGGGCGTGTCGGCCGAGCTGGCGTCCGCGTTGATCGCGATGGTCGTCGTGTCGTTCGCGCTGACGACGCTCGACTCGGCGACGCGGCTCCTGCGCTTCAACATCGAGGAGATCGCGTCGCGCCTGCGGCTGCCGCTCCTGGGCAACCGCTACCTGGCGTCGGCCGCGGCCTGCGGCGTGATCGCGCTGTTCGCCTTCTACGAGATCGACGGCAAGCCCGCGGGGCTCGCGCTGTGGGCGCTGTTCGGAACGACGAACCAGCTGCTGGCCGCGTTGACGCTGTCGCTCGCCACGCTGTACCTGCGGCAGCGCGGCAAGCCGACGTGGTTCACCGGGTTGCCGGCCCTGTTCGTGATGGTCACGACGTTGACCGCGATGGTGCGCAACTTGCGCGCGTTCTGCCCGCTGGAGGGCTTCGAGGGCGCGAAGCCCAACGGATTGTTGTTCGTCGTCGGCGCGATCCTGCTCTTGCTGGGCGTCGCCGTGTTGTTCGAGACCGCGCTCGCGATGCGCAGGAGGCCCGCGTGACCGCCGACTTCGACGGCGTCGAAGCCCTGAGCTTCGACTGTTACGGGACGTTGATCGACTGGGACGGCGGCATCCTCGCCGCGGTGCGCGCGATCGAGAGCCTGGCGGACTGCGACCACGAGCGCCTGCTGCACGACCGCGCAGCCCTTGACCGGCGCCTGACGCGCGGCGGCTACCTCTCGTACGACCAGGTCCTGCGCGACAGCTTGCGCGAGGCGGCCGAGCTGCAGGACGCCGGCGTCACCGAGGAGGAAGCGCGCGAGTTCTCCGCGTCGATGAGCACCTGGCCGCCCTTCCCCGACGCGCCGCCCGCGCTGGCGCGCCTCGCCGCGCGCTACCGCCTGGTGATCCTGTCGAACGTGCGCACCGCGGTGCTGGACCGCAGCATCGCGCTCCTGGGCGGCGCCTTCGAGGACCGCATCACCGCCGAGCAGATCCACTCCTACAAGCCGCGCCACGCGCACTTCGAGGAAGCGCTGCGCGCGCTGTCGCTGCCGAAGGACGCGGTGCTGCACGTCGCGGCGTCGCCCTACCACGACCTGGCGCCGGCCGAGGAGCTGGGCTGGCGCGACGTGTGGGTGAACCGCGACCAGGCGCCGCTGTGCCCGGGGCTCGCGCCGACCGCCGTGGTGCGCGACCTGACCGAGCTCTGCGCGTTGCTCGGCGTCGACTGAACGACCGCGGCGCGTCCCCCCGAACGGGGAGGCGCGCCGCGGGTTCGCGATCGCGCGCGGCTCAGGCGCCGGCGCTGGTCGTCAGGCTGTCGACCAGGTCCATCTTCGTCACGATGCCCTGCACCGCGCCGCCGTCGTCGACGACCACGCCGACTTCACCGCGACCGAAGATCTCCAGCAGCGAGCCGGCGTCGGCGTCCTTGTGGACCGTGTCGACGCGGCGGAACATGACCTCGGCGACGGCGCTGGCGAGCGTCGCGTGGCCCTCGACGAGGCGCGAGAGGAGGTCGGACTCGGTGATGATGCCGACCAGGCGGCCGTCGTCGACGACGGGCAGCTGGCTGACGCCGGTCTCCTTCATGCGCATCACCGAGTCGGCGAGCGTGTCGCCGCTGGTCGCGGTCAGGAGCTGGCGCTTCGGCAGGCGGCGCAGCAGGTCGCCGACCGACTGCGTCTCCCAGCCGGACTCGCTGAAGCCGTTCTCCTTCATCCACTGCTCGTCCATGAACTTCGTCATGTAGTTGCGGACGGAGTCGGGCAGCAGGGTGACGACGCGCTTGCCGGCGCCGAGCTTCTCGGCGACCTTCACCGCGGCCCACGCGGCCGCGCCCGAGCTGCCGCCGCACAGGAGGCCTTCCTGGCGGATCAGGCGGCGCGCCATCAGGAACGACTCGCGGTCCTCCGACTTGATCCACTCGTCGACCAGGTCGCGGTCCAGCACGTCGGGGATGAAGTCGTAGCCGATGCCCTCGACCTTGTACGAGCCGACGTCGCCGGGGCCCGCCAGGATCGAGCCGACCGGGTCGACGCCGACGACCTTCACGTCGGGCTTCTGTTCCTTGATCGCCTTCGCGATGCCCGTGATCGTGCCGCCGGTGCCCGCCGTCAGGACGACCGCGTCGAGCTCGCCGCCGGTCTGCTCGAGGATCTCACGGCCGGTGCCCTCGTAGTGCGCGAGCGGGTTGTCCTGGTTCGCGTACTGATCGAGGATGTGCGAGTCGGGCAGGATCTCCTTCAGCTGGTTCGCCACGCTGATGTGGCTCTCCGGGTCGTCGAAGGCCGCCTCGGTGGGCGTGCGGATGATCTCCGCGCCGAGCGCCTCCAGCGTCACCTGCTTCTCGTGGCTCATCTTCTCGGGCATCGTGATGACCATCCGATACCCGTGCACGGCCGCCGCCATCGCCATGCCGATGCCCGTGTTGCCGCTGGTCGGCTCGATCAGCGTGTCGCCGGGCTTGATGCGCCCGGACTTCTGCGCCTCCTCGACCATGCGGCGGCCGATGCGGTCCTTCACGGAGCCGCCGGGGTTCATGAACTCGCACTTGGCGAGGATCTCGCAGCCGGTGGAGCGGCCGACGCGGCGGAAGCGCACCATCGGCGTCTCACCGATGGCTTCGAGGATGGAGTCGTAGATGCGTGACACGGGTCGTCCTTCGGTCAGTGGAGGAATGCGGCGCGTGAGGATACGGCTCCTCCCGGCCCCTGGGTACGGGGGGCGGCCGAAAGGCGCTCAGGCGGCGCTCGGCGGCGGGTCGATCGCCAGCGTGCCGCGGCTCGTCAGCCGGGTCGCGTGGACCGCGATGCGGCAGGCGTCGCGCCCGGGCGCGACCTGCTCGTCCGCCGTGGGGGCGTCGGTGCGGCGACCGGACACCAGGTCGAAGCGCCACGCGTGCCACGGGCAGACGATCTCGTCGCCGGTCCGCGTCCCCTGGTGGAGCGGGCCCAGCATGTGCGGGCACCACGCGTCGGCCGCGACCCAGCGCCCGCCGACCAGGTGGAGCGCGAGCGCGCCCCACGGCGTCTCGACGACCGGCGGACGGGCCGGGTCGAGCGCCTCGGGACGCAGTCCTGTGTCGTGGGATTCGCTCACGCTTTGGCTTACCGTACCCGCTCGCCGCCGATCGGCGCGCGCGCAATCATGTCGCAACGCACCCTCGTCCTGAAGGTCCCGCCCACCGAGCGCCGCGCCATCCGCCAGCGGCTCGGCGCCGAGGACTTCGAGTTCCGCACCGTCCCGCACGCCGAGTTCAGCGCGAAGGGGGCCGGCGTGGTCGCCACGCTCTACAAGTCGGGCAAGCTGGTCATCCAGGGCGCCGACCCGGACGTCTTCGTCGCGCGCTACGTCGAGGGCGGCGAGCCCGTCGCGGCCAAGTCGAAGCCGAAGCGCGAGGACGCGGTCGAGCGCGTGCCGACGCGCACGCTGATCGGCAGCGACGAGTGCGGCAAGG
>JAUHYB010000301.1 GCA_030426745.1 bacterium | reverse complement strand
GGTCGGCGCCGCTCGCATCACCCGCGCCGCCCGCCGTGTGCCCCAGCGTCCGCCCCTTGTGGTCGAAGGCCGTCAGCAGGGCCTCGAACTCGTCGCCCCGCCGCGGCTTGCGCGCGGGCGCGCCGCCCCGCTGTTCCGTTCCGTCCGTCGTCATCGTTCCGCCGCGGAGTCTACCCGGCGTGCTCCAGGCGGCGCACGCGCCACGCGAGCCAGCCGCACTGCGCCAGCGACCCGACCACCAGCGCCGACAGGATCACGGCCAGGCTGGGGTCGAACGCCGTCTCGACGCCCGTCGTCAGCACCGCGATCGCGACGAGCAGGAACACGACGACCGCCTCGGTGACGCCGCGCGTGCGGCGCGCGTGCACGAGCAGGCCCTGCAGGTGGCTGCGCAGCGCCGTCAGCGCCGGCATCGGCGACGCGATCCACAGCACGCGCCGCACGAGATCCACCTGGTCGTCGCGCAGGTCCGAGAAGCCGCCGAACCACAGGTCCAGCAGCGGCGTGGACGCGATCGCGACCAGCACCAGCGACGACGCGAACCCGAGGATCATCAGGAACTTGCGCAGCGCCGCGCGCGCGCCGCGCCGCCCGGCGAGGTGCACGACGACCTCGTTGTACGCGACGCCCGGGCTGCCCGAGAGGAACACGAGGCCGTTCAGGATCGGCCAGATCGCCAGCGCGCGCAGGCTGTCGGGCATGCGCGACAGCGACGCGCTGCCGATCGGCTGCGTCGCGAGCGTCAACAGCGGCGTCAGCGCCAACGGAAGGTAGAAGCCGACGAAGCGCCCGAGCCGCAGCGGGTCGCCGACGGCCGGCGCGTCGCGCAGCGGTCCGCGCGTGACGACGCGCGACGAGACGCGCGCGGCGGCCATCTCCGACAGCACGCCGATCGACACCGCGCAGCCGGCGACCGCGATGCCGGGCACGCCGCCCCACAGGAGGAACGCGCCGAGCGCCGCCGCGGTCGACACGAGCCGCACCGCCGTGCCGAAGCCGACCGCGCTCGAGCGACCGAAGGCGATCAGCAGGCCCTGGTGGAACCGCCGGTCGGCGATCGCCCACGTCCACGGCAACATCAGGCGCAGGCCGAGCCGCCCCGGCTCGACGATCTCCGCGGGCGGGTCGAGCGCCGGCAGGATGACGAGGTCGTACAGCGGCGTGAACGCGAGCAGCGCGTGCACGACGGTCAGCGCGAAGCCCGACCAGGTCGCAGCGCGCCGCAACCACACGAACGACTGCCAGTCGCGCGACAGCGCGGTCGACGCGGCCAGCATCATGATGATCGGCGCCTCGACGAGCAGCGCGACGGGGAACACGATCCCGCCCCACGCCGCCAGGTTCACGTCCGCGTTCGGCAGGCGCGACACGACGGCGCCGATCAAGGTCGGCTCGGACGCCATCAGCAGCCAGCTCGCGGCCAGCGGCCACCAGGCGCGGAAGACGTCGACGACGCGCAGCAGCGGCTCGTCGGCGCGCGGCGGCGCGGGGTCGACGGCGGGCTCCACGAGCCGGGAGTCCGCGAGCTCGGGGTCCGCGGCCGCCGGCGCCACGTCCGCGACCCCGCGCGCGCGCTCCGCCGGCGCCAGTTCGCACCCCGCCCCGCCCGCGTCGTCCGACGCGGGCGCGCGGCGCTCCTCGTCGGTCACCGCGTCGCCTCCCCGCCGCGGCGCGCGCGCTCGGCCGGTTGCACGTCCTCGGCGGCGCGCGGGTGCGGCGTGTACGTCCCGTCGTTCCGCGGCATCGGCGCGCCCGCGCGGTCGAGCGCGGTGTAGAGCGCCAAGCAGACGACGTTCGCCAGGTTCAGGCTGCGCACGCCCGGCTCGATCGGCACGTAGCGGACGCGATCCGGGTGGCGGTCGAGCAGCTCGTCCGGCAGGCCCGAGCTCTCGGCGCCGAAGACGAGCACGTCGTCCGCGCGGAACTCGGCCTCGAACAACGACTGCCCGCCGCGCGCCGAGAACAGGTGCAGGCGCTCGCCCAGCGGCCGCTCGGACCCGGCCGCGAGGTGCGCGGCGGCGGCCTCCCAGTTCGCGTGCACCACCAGGTCGACCAGCGGCCAGTAGTCGAGGCCCGCGCGCTTCAGGTAGCGGTCCTCCAGCGAGAAGCCCAGCGGCTCGACCAGGTGCAAGCGACGACCGGTCGCGGCCGCGAGGCGCGCGGCGCAACCGGTGTTGTGCGGGATCTCGGGGGCCAGCAGGAGGACGTCCACGGCGCGGGAGTCTACGGGCCGCGCCCGGCGCCGGGTGCGCGGAGCCGACGAAAGCGCGCGGCCGGCGCCCGCGTTCCGTATCCTCCTCGCCCATGAGCGCCGATCCCGTCCTCTCCACCGTCGCCCTGACCGTCGTCGCGGGCGTCGCCTGCCAGGCGGCCGCGCGGTGGCTCAAGGTGCCGGCGATCCTGCCGCTGCTGCTCGCGGGCGTCCTGCTCGGACCGGACGTGCTCGGGCTCGTGCTGCCCGACCAGCTGGGCGAGGGCAAGCGCGTGCTGGTCGGCCTCGCGGTGGCGGTGATCCTGTTCGAGGGCGGGTTGTCGTTGAAGGCGGACGCGTTCCGCTTCTCCGGCACGACGATCCGCAACCTCGTGACGATCGGCGCGCTCGCCACCTGGGCGCTGTCCGCGCTCGCGGCGTGGATCCTGTTCCCCGACCTCGGCGTCGGCCTGGCGGTGCTGTTCGGGTCGCTGGTGATCGTCACCGGACCGACGGTGATCCAGCCGCTGCTGAAGTCCGTGCGGCCCCGGCGGCGCCTGGCCGACATCCTGCGCGGCGAGGCGATCCTGATCGACCCGATCGGCGCGCTGTGCGCGGTGCTGGTGCTCGAGTTCCTGCTGGAGGCGACGTCGCACGGCACGACCAGCGTGGTCCTCGCCTTCCTCGGGCGCGTGGCGCTCGGCGTGGTGCTGGGCGGCGTCGGCGCGTTCGTCGTCGACCGCCTGATCCGCCAGCGCGACTGGGTGCCGCGCGACCTGCGCAACCTGCTGGTGCTGGCGTCGGCGATCGGTCTGTACGCGGCGAGCGAGCTGATCGCCACCGAGTCCGGCGTGTTGACCGTGACGCTGGCGGGCTTCCTGCTGGGCTGGTTGCACCCGCCCGGCCTCGACGAGATCGAGGAGTTCAAGGGCCACTTGACCGTGCTGATGGTCTCGATGGTCTTCGTGCTGCTCTCGGCGGACCTGGCGCTGGACGGCATGCGCGCGCTGAGCGTGCCGGGCATCGCGCTGGTGGCGGTGATCGTCTTCCTCGTCCGGCCGGCGACGATCTTCCTGTGCACGCGCGGCAGCGAGCTCAGCCAGCGCGAGAAGTGGTTCCTGTCGTGGATCGCGCCGCGCGGCATCGTCGCGGCGGCGGTGTCCTCGCTGTTCGCGCTGATCCTGGAGCGCAACGGCGTGCCCGAGGGTCGCGTCGTGATGAGCATGACCTTCGCCGTGATCGTCGGCACGGTGATGATCCAAGCCCCCACCGCGCGGCTGGTCGGCAAGCGGCTGGGCGTGCTCGAGGAGCGCCGCAACGGCGTGTTGATCGTCGGCGCGAACTCCGTCGGCCGCGCGCTGGGCAGCGCGCTGTCGCGCCTGTCGTTCCCCGTGCTGCTGCTCGACACGAACCGCTGGAACGTCGAGCGCGCGCAGAAGGAGGGCCTCGACGCGCGCGTCGGCAACGCGCTCGACGAGCTCGTGATGCAGAACCTCGACCTGGACGTCATCGGCCGGTTGTTCGCCGTGACGTCGAACGACTCGGTGAACCGCGTCGCCGTGCAGGTGTACGAGCGCGAGTTCGGCCAGGAGGACGTGCACGCGATCCGCCTGTCGGAGTCGCCCGAGCCGCAAGCCGGCAAGGAGCGCGGCGACTACCTGTTCGGCAAGCGCCTGTCGTGGGAGGACCTGTTCCAGAAGCTGGGCGCCGAGCACACGATCGAGCGCGCGCAGATCGAGGAGCGCAACGCGACCGTCGCGCAGCTGATGGAGCGCTATCCCGGCGTCGTCCCGCTGTTCAAGATCCAGGAGGACGGCGAGCTCCGCACGCTGGCCGACGACGCGCCGCTGCGCATCGGCGACGGGATGCTGTACCTCGTGGACCCCGACTTCGAGGAGCCGGAGGAGCCGGTCGCGGAGACGGAGGCCGAGGGCGCGGCCGCGGTGAGCGAGGCGCCCGCGCCCGCCGCGGACTGAGCGGGAAAGTACGGAGCCGGGCTCGTTGTTTCACCGACGCGCGCCCGACGGCGGCTGCCGCCTCCGGCGGC
>JAUHYB010000300.1 GCA_030426745.1 bacterium | reverse complement strand
CGCTGACCGCGCGGACGGGGATCGACCGCTTGCTCGACGCGAAGCCGGGTCGGCTGTCGCGGGGCGAGCGCCAGCGCGTCGCCTTGTGTCGCGCGCTGATCGCGGCGCCGACGATCGTGCTGGCCGATGAGCCGACGGGCAGCCTGGACCCCGCGTCGGCGGCGGTCGCGCTGGACCTCTTGCAGTCGGAGGTCGCGCGGCTCGGCGCGACGCTGGTGATGGTGACGCACGACGCGCGCGAGGTCGCGGACTTCGACCGCGTCGTCGACTTCGCGGACTTCCACGCGGCGGCGGACGTCGGCGCGGGAGGGGGCCGGTGAGCGGCGCGCTCCTGCTCGCGTGGCGCTACCTGACGCACCACGCCGCGCGCTCGGTCGTGCTGGCGTGCGGCATCGCGCTGGTCGTGTTCCTGCCGCTGTTCGTGCAGGGGCTCGTCGCGGACTTCCGCGCGGACCTCGGCGCGCGCGCGGCGAGCACGCAGCTGGTGTGCGGCGCGAAGGGCAGCCGGTACGACCTGGTCCTGTCGACGCTGTACTTCCGCGGCCGCACGCCGGAGGCGATCGACATGGCGGAGGTGCGCGCGCTGGCGGCGGACGGCCTGGCGCGGCCGATCCCGATCCTGGCCCGCGCGACCGCGCAGGGGCACCCGGTGGTCGGGACGGACCACGACTACTACGACGAGCGCGGGCTGGTCGCGGCGCGCGGCGCGTTGCCGGCGCTGCTCGGCGACGCGGCGCTCGGCGCGAACGTCGCGGCGGCGCTGGGCCTGGGCCCGGGCGACCACCTCCTGTCCGACGCGGACAACCTGTACGACCTGACCGGCGCGTACCCGCTGCGGCTGAACGTGCGCGGCGTGCTGGCGGAGACGGGCACGCCCGACGACGACGCGGTCTTCTGCGACCTGCGCACGGCGTGGGTGCTGGAGGGGCTGGGGCACGGCCACGCCGACGCGACCGAGGTGGGGGACGACCGCGTGCTGCGCCGCGACGAGGACGGCGTGTCGCTGAACGCGTCGCTGCACACCTACCAGGAGATCACGCCGGAGACGGCGGCGGGCTTCCACTTCCACGGCGAGGAGGACGCGCTGCCCGTGACGGGCGTGCTCGTGCGGCCGACGGACGCCAAGGCGCGCGCGATCCTGAAGGGGCGCTACCGCCTGTCGGAGCGCGCCCAGCTGATCGACCCGACGGAGGTCGTGGACGAGCTCCTGGGGTTCGTCGTGCGCATCCGCCGCTTCTTCGACGCGAACAGCGCCCTGGTGGGGCTGGCGACGCTGCTGTTCCTGGCGGTGATCGTCGCGCTGTCGGTGGAGGTGCGGCGCGGCGAGCTCGAGACCTTGCGCCGCATCGGCTGCGCGCGGGGGACGGTGGCGCGGATGCTGGCGGCGGAGTGGGCGATCCTGATCGCCGCGGGCGCGACGCTCGGCTGGGCCGCGGCGCGCGTGGCGGCGTCGATGATCGCGCTGTGACGCGGTGGCCGAAGGTACCGCGCCGGGTGCAGAATCGTCGGGTCAGCGGAGTCGAGCGCGGAGAACGAGCGCGGGGAGCCCGCGTTCCCGCCGGCTCCCCGCGTGTCGGACGTCGTGGCGCGGCGTCCTTCGATCCGCGACCGACTAGAAGTCGATCTCCCAGAAGTCGACCTCGGGGTCGAGCTCCTTGGCGAGCGCGCGCAGGCGCTCCTTCTCGGCCTCGTCCTTCTCGATGCGCGCCATCTCCCAGTAGAAGTCGGCGACGAGCGGGTCGGCCTCGATCGCTTCCTTCCACACCGCGCGCGCCTTGTCGTGCTCGCCGTCGCGGGCCAGCATGCCGGCGTACTGGTGCAGGCCGTTCGCGGTCATGCCGCCGGCCTCGTGCGCCTCGCCGAACAGCCGCTTGCCGCGGATCAGCTTGCCCTGGCGCGTCGCGGAGATCGCGGCCTTCTCCAGGCCGGCCGAGCTCGAGATCTTCAGGTCGTTCTGGATGTAGTCGTACCACTCCTGCTGGAGCGCCAGGAAGTCCTCGTCGTCCTCGACGTCGAGGCACTCCTTGAAGTACCGCAGCGACTCCTCGGGCGTCACGGCGCGCAGGTTGAACGGGCCGTCGGTGCGGCTGACGCCGCGCGCGTTCGCCAGGCCGACGAAGTACTCCTGGAAGTCCTTCTTGTACTTCTTGTTCTCCATCAAGAAGTGCACGAGCGTCCAGCCCCAGGTGTAGTCGGTGTAGGCGTCGACCTTGACCGTCTCCTCGAGCCCGACGAACTTGCCGGCGGAGATGTCGCTCATCACCTCGGTCAGGCGACCCTCCTGCACGAGGCCGACCTCGAGCTTCTTGCCGTCCCAGCTGGCGCCGCCGTAGTACTCGGCGAGGCCCTCACCGGGCCAGTGGGGGAACTTGAAGTCCTCGTTGACCAGCTTCTGCAGGTAGTGGCTGACCTCGTGGAACAGCACCATCTCTGTGCCGTCCGGGTCGGTGCGGTCGTAGTAGGCGCACAGGTCGTAGTCCCCGAGGAACATGAAGTACGCCATCGTCCCGCCGCCGGCGCCGCTCGTGCGATAGAACTCGTCGCGGTTGGCGAAGAAGTTGATCTTCAGCTTGGCCTTGCGCTTGTCGCGCTTGATGCGCCAGTCCTTGCAGAAGATCGTGTAGTAGGCCTCGGTGCTGCCCTCGTAGCGCTCCCACACGTGCTTGGGGATCGTGAACTCCCACTGGAAGTTCTTGCTCTCCTCCTTGTAGCGGTTGCCCCACGTCGAGTGCTCCTTGTTGGCCTCGATCGCCTCACGCTGCTTCTCGAGCTGCTCCGCGATCAGCTTGTCGCGCTTCGCGGGCTTCACCCACTTGTCCTTGAAGGGGACGAGGCCCTTCTCGAACTTCTCCTTCTCCTCGTCGGTCTGCGGCACGAAGTCCGGACCGCCCTCGATGATCGCGGTACGCACCAGGTCGTTCATGACCTTCACGTCACCGTTCTCGAAGTGGACCACGACGTGGTCCTCCATCTGCTCCATCTTGGGCCCCTCGACGATGCGGCCGTCCTTCATCAGGAGGACGTCGGCGGGGGCGGGGGCGGTCAGCGCGCCGAGCAGCAGCCCGGCGGTCATCAGCGTCGTTCTCATCGTCATCTGCGGTCGGGGGTGCGGCGCGGCTCAGCCGGCGAAGTCGAAGTAGGCCTTCTCGAGCTTCTCCCAGTCGCCCTCGTCCCAGTCACCGAAGGTGATGGTGAAGACGTCCTCCATCAGTTGGCGCTCGCGCGCGCGCCAGCGCTCGGCGCGGGCCTTGGCCATCTCTTCCTCTTCCTCCTCGGTCTTCGGGCGGTCGGGGTCGTCGTCCGAGGACGCCTCGTCCGCCGCCTTCTGCGCCTCGACGACTTGGTCGAGCGCGAGGATGTAGTCCTTGATCAGCGTCTTCGCCTGCTTGCAGCGGCGCGCCTCGGGCGACATCAGGAAGCGGACGAACATCACCGACTCGGCGGTGCGTCCCCAGTAGCCCTGGCCGCCGCCGACGAACTCCTCGCGGGTCATCGCGATCAGCTCGCGGGGGGAGGTCGCCTCGCCCTTCGAGATCGCGAGGCGCGCGTTGTCGCGCGACCAGTCGTCGGCGCGGAAGTCCAGCTTGCGGCCGTCGGCGCGCGCGCCGTCGACGTACTCGTACAGGCCGTTGCGCAGCCACATCGGCATCGCGAGGTTCAGGTCCGAGTCCTTCTCGTCCAGCCAGTGGTCCAGGAGGCGCCGGTTCACGTAGCCGATCTCGCCGCCGATGAAGCCGGCCTGGTCCTTGTGCGTGACGATCTCCTGTCCGCCGGAGAACACGCCTTCGCTGCCGGTGCGGACGCCGCGCGTGAACGAGCCTTCTTCCTCGGCCGACTCGCAGATGCGGATGATCGGCGCGCGCACGTACTGCTTGGGACCGATGTAGTCGAACTCCTTGTCGAGCCACTTCATGAAGATCTTGACGTGGTCGCCGACGCGGTCGGTGTACTTGCGGTCGGTGTGCGTCAGGATCAGCGTGTCGCCGACCTTGATGTGGTCCCAGTCCTCCGGGAGCTGGTTGATCGCGCGCGCCTGCAACTGCTTCTGCGACTCGACGCGCTTCGTCTTGCGCTCCTTGTCCGTGCCCGTGTTCATGTCACGGAACGTGATGCGGATGCCGTCCTCGGTGGCGCCGCTGGTGGGCAGGCGACCCTCGGTGCGCTCGATCTGCTCGAACGACTTGTAGGAGCGGTCCTTCAGCTTCTGCAGCTTGCGGTTCTCCGACTCGAGGACCTCGATCTGCAGCGCGAAGTCGATGTC